>LDXP01000054.1 GCA_001443385.1 Candidatus Rokubacteria bacterium CSP1-6 | reverse complement strand
CTCGTGGCCCGTCAGCCCGTACATGAACTGCTTGACTGCCTCCCAGCCGGTGGAGAAACGTTTGGTAAGTCCGCGTGTCGCCATGCCCGCTGGTGTAAGGACCCGTGTCGCACAGCGCCGGGGGAGAGAGGTCACCCTCCCCCGGCGCTGCGCTCAGAGCCTCGTTGATTGACGCGCGGTTGTCTACCCTCGGGCAGGCGCTGCCTTCGGGGCGGCAGCCGGCCGCCGCAGGTACTTCAAGAAGGCGCGCCAGCCGTCGATCCCGATGAAGACCGCCGCCACGACCAGCAGGAGCGCGATCAGGACCATGAGCCCGGAGCCGATGATCGGAAGCGTCCGGCCCGCGGCCATGTTCGGCTGGTACACGTTGAAGTACATGTTGTAGGCGGTGACTAGCAGCGAGGCCACCGTGGTGATGTACATGAAGATCATCGGCAGCCCCGCGTACAGCCAGTTCTTCCCCACGGAGGCGAGCCAGACGGTCACCAGCAGGAGCGACAGCGCGGCCATGAGCTGGTTGGCGCCGCCGAAGAGCTGCCAGAGGTAAATCCAGGTCCCGGTCAGCACCAGCAGGATCGCCAGGACGACCGAGACGAACGAGGCCACATGCTGGTTGCGGAACGGCGGGATCGCCTCCCCCAGCCACTCGGTCAGCGTGACCCGCATGACCCTGAAGATGAGCTGAGTCACCACCAGCACGATCACGATGAACGCGGCGAAGGCGAGCGACACCGCGTACTGGAGGGGTACTCCCCAGACGCTGATGAACCCGCCCAGCCCGTTGGCGAACGCGCCCACGGGGGCGCCTTTGGCGCCCACCGAGACGGCCAGCAGGGCGAGGAGCCCCAGCAGGAACTCCGTGAACATCGAGCCGCCGCCCACGGGGAGCATGTCGGCTTCATTCTCGATCTGGCGGGCAGTGCCCACGGCGCCGAAGAGGGCGTGCCAGCCCGAGATGGCGCCGCAGGCGATGGTGACGAAGAGCATCGGCCAGAGCGGCATGATCCCCGCCGGGCCCAGCTGCGGGTTCCACCCCTTGAAGGCCGGGATCTGGAACTGGGCGACCTCAGGTTTGACGAAGGTCGCCAGCGCCGCGCCGCCCAGGCCCAGCACCATCGCCAGGGCCGTGATCCAGAAGCCCACATAGACCACCGGTTGGGCCATCCGCCAGATCGGCAGCACCGAGCCTGCGTAGCAGAAGACGCAGATCGCGATGGCCCAGAAGAGGAGGCTCGGCATGATCTTCGCCTCGGCCCCCTTGAAGCCGGCCAGCGTCGGATCGAAGTACGTGACCAGGGGCGCGCCGCCCGTCATCCCGTTGAGGGCCGCGTTGAGCCCCTTGAAGGCCGCCTCTGTGTACGGGCCGGCCAGGATCGCCAGCAGCGTGATGCCGACGGTGAGGAGCGTCGCCCCCACGAGCCCGGTGCGCCAGCGGTAGAGCATCTGGCCCAGCAGCAGCCCCATGGCGACCAGCACGATGATCCCGAAGTGGGTCCGAGGCTGGGAATCCATCACGGCGGCCATGATGCCGACAAAGGCCCCGGCCACCAGCAGGAGGTAGAAGAAAATGAACACGAAGAGGACCGTTCGTGTTCGCGGCGAGATCAGCCGGTGAGCCACGGCCGAGAGGCTGTTCCCCTCGTTCCTCACCGACAGCACGATGGCGCTGTAGTCGCTCGCCCAGCCGATGAAGGAGACTCCCAGCACCAGCCAGATGATGGCGGGGAGCCATCCCCACAGCGTCGCCGCGACGATGGCGCCGACGATGGGCCCCGCGGCGGCGATGGACTTGAAGTGGTAGCCGAAGAGGATGTTGCGGTTGGTGGGCATGAAGTCCACCCCGTCCATGAAGAGCGTGGCGGGGGTCGCCCGCTTCGGGTCCGACTGGATCACCTGCCGGTCGATTCGTCGGGCATAGAGCGTGTACGCAAGGTACACGGTCAAGGCTCCGATGATCACGGCCACAAGGGTGTTCATTCTGCCTCCTCCTCCTCCTTCTTCCGCATTTGGCAGCCTTTCAGCACCCTATCCTGTGAGCGACCGAACCGTTTTCCCTCCTTTCCAGGCGTGTTTGAGACTATGAGCCCACGGGGTGGGCCGTCAGCCGTTCGGAGATCAGGTCATCCACCCTGGAGAAGTCACTCCCGACGTACTTCTTGCCGTTGACCACAAACGCGGGGTACCGGTTGAAGCGCCGGAACAAGGACTTGAAGAATCCTTCCAGCGAGGCAACGTCCACGAGCCGCACCGTGACGCGCGACCCGTACCGTTGAGCGACCCCCAGAACCCACTCGGAGAGGGCGTGCCATTCCTCGGCCAGGTCGTCCGGGAGGGCGCTTTGGATCTGCTCCCGGTGCACCTTCCGTCCCAGCCCGGCGACCTGCCAGGTGATCTCGCAGCGCCTTCAATGCTGGTAGTCGGTCAGGACGTGCGTAATGACTTCGACGCGAACCGGCCGTTCCAGGGAACTAGCAACCATTCGTCTCTCCTCCCAGCCCTCGCCACCCCGATTCCAGGCGTCTCTCGAGACGCCTGCCCGAGTCATGCACCGGCTCGCTGTGCATCCAGGCTTTCTGCGATCAAGCGATCCACCCTGGAGAAGTCGCTCCCCACATACGGCGTGCCGCTGACCACGAACGCGGGGTACCGGCTGAAGCGGCGGAACAGGGACTTGAAGAAGCCCTCGATGGAGGCCGCGTCCACGAGCCGCACGGTGACGCGCGATCCGTAGCGTTGAGGCAGCCCCTGTGCCCACTCGGAGAGGGAATGGAACTCGGCGGCGAGATCAGCGGGGAGCCCACTCTCCAGCTGCTCCTGGTGGACCTTGCGTCCCAGCCCGGCGACCTGCCAGGTTACTTCACAGTGCTTTCAGTGCTGGTAGTTGGTCGGGACGTAGGTGATGACTTCGACGCGAACCAGTTGATCCAGGGAATCAGCAACCATTGCGAATCCTCCCTGAGCCCGGTTGACTCGGCCGGACAGCATCCTATACCCTCTGGAGGGCAAGTGCAAATTCCCTGAAGACCATGAAAGACGCCGACTGGCTGGACAAGGACGCAGAGGCGCTGGAGCGGCTGCTGGTGGAGCGCTGGCTCTACCGGGGAGCCATGCTGGCGGTCATGCTCCTGTCGGCCATCGTCAGCACCTACCTCGGCATCCAGGGGGTCACCACCCTCGCCGACATGATCACGATCGGAGCCCTGCTCGCGCTTGCCGTGACTGCGGCGGCGGTCGCCTTCGTGATGCGGCTGGCGGACATCCGGATCCACCAGGAGCTGCGCCGTCGCCACTCCCCGCCGGCGCGTTCGTCCATCAAATAGAGAGGTGTGTCTAGGGCGTCCGGCGGCGGACGGGAAGGCGCTCAGACCGAAGGAGGGGCCATGCCAGGCGAAGACCGGCGGTACTTCGATGAGATCCAGGTGGGAGAAGAGTACGTCTCGCCCGGGCGGACCGTCACCGAGGCGGACATCGTCATCTTCGCCGGCCTGTCGGGGGACTACAACGTCCTGCACACCGACGCCGAATTCATGAAGGGCTCCGTCTTCGGGGAGCGGATCGCCCACGGCTTGCTCGGGCTGGCCATCCAGTCGGGACTCCTGACGCGCGGCATGCGCCCCTTCGCGACCATCGCCTTCCTGGGCCTCCGGTGGAAGTTCAAGGGACCGATCAAGATCGGCGACACGATCACGGTCCGGGCCAAGGTGCTCGAGAAGCGCGAGACCTCGAAGCCGGACCGCGGGATCATCACGCTCCAGCGCCAAGTGCTGAACCAGAAGGGCGAGGTCGTCCAGGAGGGGGAGACCGACGTCATGGTGGAGCGCAGGCCTCGCTGACCTCCGTGTTCTACTTCGAGGACGTGGTGGTGGGCGAGCCGGTGGAGACCCCGGCCCTCACGCTGACGGAAGCTCACATGGTCCGATACGCCGGCCTCGCCGGCGAGTGGGAGCCACGAAGCACTGACGAGGTGGTCTCCCGCCGCTCTGAGAGCGGGGGGCGGGTGATCCCCGATCTGCTCCCTCTCTGCATTTCCTCCGGCCTCGGCTGGCGGGTCCCCAAGTCTCCCCTGGCCGTCCTGGCCTTCATGGGCTTCGAGTGGAAGTTCTCGCTTCCGCTCCGCATTGGGGACACCATCCGGAGCCGCTCCCGCACCGTCGCCAAGCGCTCGATGAAGGACGGCGGCGTGGTGGTGGAGGAGCGGGAGATCCTGAACCAGCGCGGGGAGGTCGTGCAGTCGGGGCGCCTGACGCTGCTCGTAGCCAAGCGCCCGCGGAAGTGATAGGCTCAGCCGAAACCGACCAGCGGGGGTTTCGCATGGCAGCTGCCGCCCGCGTACTCATCCTCACCGCCAGCTACGGCTGGGGACACCATCGCGTCGCCCAGGTGCTGGCGGCTGCGTTCAGGCGGGCGGGCGCCCACCCCACGGTCGTCGACCATTTCCGGGAGTTGGTCCACCCAGCCTTCGACAGCGCCAGCCGGGGCCTCTACTACTGGATCCTCCGCAATGCCTCCCCCCTCTGGGGTGTCGCCTACTGGCTGGGCGACCAGATCCCCACGACCTCCCGGCTCCTGCTGGGGATCAACAGGCTCGGGACCGGGAAGCTCAAGAGGCTTCTCGATGCCACCGCTCCCGATCTGGTCGTGACGGTCCACGCCACTCCCGCGGCGGCGCTCTGCGAGCTCCAGAAGCGTGGGCGCAGCCGGCACTTTCATGCCACGGTCTTTACCGACTTCGTGGCCCACACCCAGTGGATCTTCGAGCAGGTGGACCGTTATTTCGTACCTTCCGAGGAGATCGCCAACGACGTTTTCGCCCACGGGGTCCCCAGGGACCGCGTGGTCGTGTCCGGGGTGCCGGTGGACGCGGAGTTCACCCGCCCACTCGACAAGTCGGCCGCCCGCCTGGCCCTTGGGCTTTCTGCCAGGCTCCCCGTCTTCTTGCTGATGGGGGGCGGGCAGGGATCCCTGGGAGGGGTTGAGGGGGCGGTGCGGGTGCTCCTCGAGATGGATCGCTCCTTCCAGGCCCTCGTGGTTGCGGGACGCGGTGAAGGGTTCGCGGAGCGTCTTCGTCACCTCTGCCGCGGGCGGGAGGGGCAGTTCCGCGTCTTCGGCTACACGGAGTCGGTGCGGCAGTTCATGGCCGCGGCGGACCTGCTCGTGACGAAGGCCGGCGGGGTGACGCTGGCGGAAGCCATGGCAGCGGAGCTCCCCATGGTCTTTTTCGGCTCGCTCCCCGGACAGGAATCGAGGAACGAGCGGTTCGCCACGGCCGTCGGGGTCGCGCTCGTCGCCAAGTCGCGGGCCGAGCTCCGCGAGGCGATCTTCCGGCCGTTCGACGATCCCTCGGTGCTCCGGAGCCTCCGCGAGAATATCCGCCGCGTGCGCCGCCCCCTGGCCGCCGACCTCGTGGTGGAATCGCTCTTGGGGAAGCCCGCGCGGCTGAGAGAGGCCGCTTCGTGAGGCGCCTTCCGCTCTGGGTCCTGCCGGGTCTCCTCTGGGGGGCGTATGCTCCGGGCGCCCACGCGTTCACGCTGACGGCGATCCGCCGGGGACCGCGGGGCGCTCGGCGGGTGGCGTTGACCTTCGACGACGGGCCCGACCCGGTGCACACCCCGAAGGTGCTGGACCTCCTCGGCGACGCCGGGGCGCGGGGGACGTTCTTCGTCGTGGGCGAGCGGGCGGCCGGCGCTCCGGACCTGGTTCGGGAGATGGCGGCCCGCGGGCACGAGGTCGAGAACCACACCTGGTCGCACGGGAACCTGTGGCTCCGCGGCCCGGGCGCGACCGAGCGCGAGATCGTGCGGACCCACGAGGTCGTCCACGACCTGACCGGGCGGCCACCGCGTTTCTTCCGGCCGCCCTGGGGGATGGTGAACCTGGCCGTCTTTCCGACGCTCAGGAGGCTCGGGACCCCGTGCGTGCTGTGGTCCCTTCAGCCCGAGGGCCTGAGGCCCGTCGCCCCGCACGAGATGGCTTCGCGGGTTCTCCGCGGGATCGGGCCGGGGGCGATCGTGGATCTCCACGACGCTGAGGGAGTGCCGGGCGCTCCGGGGCGGCTGCTCGACGCGCTCCCTCCGATGCTGGAGGGCCTGCGCGCCGCCGGCTACGCGTGCGTGCCCCTTGCCGAGCTCCTCTCCCCCGCGTAGCGACGGACCAACGCCTCCCGGGAGATCCAGATCTGCCGGGCTTCCCCGTAGCGTCGCCGCCCGGGCCGTTGTTTCCCCAGCGGGTGGAACAGGGCGATCAGGGACCGCTCGTAGGCCGCCACGAGCCGGGCACCCCACCGGCTCGCGAGGGGACGGATCTCGAAGCCCATCAGGTCGGACACCTCGTGGAAGATCGTCGTGGCGGTGAACGCGCGCACCTCGCGGTAACGGGGATTGTTCTGCGTCTGCTCGGCCAGCGCCTCCAGGGAAGCGTGGAACGCCCGGCGAGAGGCGAGGCCGGCCCAGCGCGACCGCCGGCCCCCCTCGTGGAGGGCCGCCATGCGCTCGTTGTCGAGGTGGAAGTCCCCGATCCGGTCTCCCCGCCCGATTGGGGTGCCGTCCCCCAGGGTGAGCGGCCGCCCGCGATGGCGCGTGATCCGGACGAGCAGGACCGGTCCTACCGCGGCGTCCGGGGTCGAGAGCCCGTGGAGCCACCGGTAGGCGAAATCGGAGACGCGCAGGATGAGCCGGAGCACGCCCCCACTTTCCCACGCCCGCTGGAAGTTGGTCAAGGCATGGGCTAGAATGACCGCGACTCGGATCGCGCCTGGAAGTCACGGGCGCGCAATAAGGAGACTCCCATGACTTTCGATCCCCGCCACAAGAGCCGCACGCTCCTCGAGGGACCCGACCGCGCGCCGGCCCGGGCCATGCTGAAGGCGGTCGGATTCACCGACGAGGATCTGGCCCGGCCGCTGGTCGGCGTGGCCCACTGCTGGATCGAGGTGACGCCGTGCAACTTCAACCACCGGAAGCTGGCCGAAAAGGTGAAGGAGGGGGTCCGCGCCGCGGGCGGGACGCCCATCGAGTTCAACACGATCACGGTCACCGACGGGATCGCCATGGGGACGGAGGGGATGAAAGCCTCCCTGATCAGCCGGGAGAACGTGGCCGACGCTGTGGAGCTGGTCGCCCGCGGCCACCTCTTCGACGCGGTGGTCGGCATCTCCGGGTGCGACAAGACGATCCCCGCGATGGTCATGGCGCTGGCGCGGCTCAACCTTCCCGGCCTGATGCTTTACGGCGGATCCATCATGTACGGGGAGTATCAGGGGCGTCGCCTCACCATTCAGGATGTCTTCGAGGCGGTGGGAGCGTTCAACTCGGGGAAGATGAGCGCGGCCGAGCTCAAGGAAATCGAGAACCGCGCCTGCCCCGGCGAGGGCGCCTGCGCCGGCCAGTTCACCGCCAACACCATGTCCACGGCCTTCGAGATGCTCGGGATCTCGCCCATGGGGTTCAACGGCGTCCCGGCCGTGGATTCCTCCAAGGGAGAGGTGGCTTTCCAATGTGGGCGCCTGGTCCTGGATCTCCTTCGAAAGGGGGTCACCCCGCGGCAGATCATCACGCGGAAGGCGCTGGAGAACGCGATCGCCGGGGTGATGGCCACGGGCGGCTCGACCAACGCCGTGCTGCATCTCCTGGCGGTGGCGCGGGAGGCCGGCGTCAGGCTCTCCATCGATGACTTTGACCGCGTCTCGCGCAAGACCCCGCTGCTGGCGGACCTCAAGCCGTGGGGGCGGTTCACCGCGCCGGAGATGTACAAGGCCGGCGGAATGGCGGTGGTGGCCAAGCGGCTCCTCGACGCGGGGGTTCTCCATCTCAACGAGCGAACCGTGACGGGCCGGACCATCGGCGAGGAGGCCCGCGCGGCCCGCGAGGAGCCGGGGCAGCAGGTCATTCGCCCGCTGTCCTCCCCGCTGAAGCCGACGGGAGGGATGGCGATTCTGAAAGGGAACCTCGCGCCGGGAGGATGCGTGATCAAGCTGGCTGGCCATGAGAAGCTGGTTCACCGCGGGCCGGCCCGCGTCTTCGACCGAGAGGAGGACGCCTTCGCCGCCGTGAAGAAGGGAAGGGTCAGGGCCGGTGACGTGATCGTGATCCGCTACGAAGGGCCCAAGGGCGGGCCCGGCATGCGCGAGATGCTGGCCGTCACGGGTGCGCTCCACGGCGCGGGGCTGGCCGACTCGGTGGCGCTCATGACCGACGGGCGGTTTTCCGGGGCCACCCACGGCTTCATGATCGCCCACATCGTGCCGGAGGCGGCCGACAGGGGCCCCATCGCTGCGCTGAAGAGCGGGGACCCGATCGTCATCGACGTGAAGCGGCGCCGGCTGGACGTGGAGGTGTCTCCCTCCGAGATCAAGAAGCGCCTGCGCGCGGTGAAGCCGCCCAGGCCGCGGTACACGACCGGCGCCATGGCCAAGTACGCGCGCCTGGTTTCATCGGCCTCCGAGGGGGCGGTCACCGGCTGAGGCGGGATGCTCAGCCCGAAGTTCCTGGCACTCCTGGAGCCGGAGGACCTCAAAGACAAGGTCGTCCTCGATGTGGGCTGCGGCGCGGGGCGGCTCGCCTTCCGGCTGGCGCCCCGCTGCCGGCGCGTGATCGGGATAGACCGCGACACGACCGCGATCGCTCAGGCGCAGCAGCGTGCCGCCGCCGAGCGGCTGGCCAACGCCGAGTTCAGCGTGGCTGACGCCGAGGCCGTCGAGTATGACCCCTTCGCGCCGCAGCTGATCGCCGCCCACCTCTGCATGTCCGACGCCATCATCGCCCGCTGCGCCCGCGCCCTGGCGCCCGGCGAGTATCTCGTCTTCGTCGCCTTCCACGTGGATCAGTGGCAGGAGACCGGTAGGCCCTCGCGCTTCGCCTACGACGAGGCGCGCCTCGCCTCGGTCCTGCGGGAGAACGGGTTTATCCCCGAGCACCTGGAGGTGGAGCGGGAGGTCACCCGCTTCGGGACGGTCCAGGAAGGGCTCGCCGCGGCGGCCGGGCTCGAGGACAGGTGGAAGGCCGACAGCCGCTGGCAGAGGTACGTGGAGTTCCTGGAACGCGGCGGCCGCACCCTGACGCGGAGCCACCTCATCGTCAAGGCCCGCCGGCGATGATCCTCGCGCGCGCCGCCCTGACCGCCGCCGTTAAAGACCGGGCACTGGCGTTGGGCTTCGACCGCGTGGCTGTGGGCCCGGCCGATCCCCCGGATCACGGCCGCGCCTTCCAGGCCTGGCTCGATGCCGGCTACGCGGGAGAGATGAAGTACCTCGAGCGGGGGAGGGCCGAGCGGCTCGATCCCGGGCGTCTTCTCCCCGGAGTCCGCTCGGTGATCGCCGTCGCGCTCAACTATTATCAGGGGGATCCGCCCGGCGCCGGGGCATGGGCGCCGGTGGCCCGGTACGCGTGGGGGCGCGACTACCACGACCTGATGCGGCCGCGCCTCGAGCGTGTGTGCGAGTTCATCCACGATGCCGGTGGGCCCGCAGTCAGGACGCGCGCCGCTGTGGACACGAGCGCGGCCCTCGAGCGCGATCTGGCTGCCCGCGCCGGTCTCGGGTGGGTGGGCAAGAACACCAACCTTCTCCATCCCGAGCTGGGCTCCTGGTTTTTCATCGGCCTCGTGCTCACGACGGCCGACCTCGAATGGGACGAGCCCCTCCCCGACCGGTGCGGCACGTGCCGGGCCTGCCTGGATGCCTGTCCGACCGAGGCGTTCGTGGCATCCTACGTGCTGGATGCGCGCCGGTGCGTCTCGTACCTGACCATCGAGCACCGGGGTCCGATTCCCGCGGACCTCCGGGAGCCGATGGGGGAGTGGGTGTTCGGTTGCGATCTCTGCCAGACGGTCTGCCCATGGAACCGGAAGGCCCCCGTGACGCGCGAGCCGGCCCTGATGCCGGTGACGGAGCCCGTGCCGCTTGCGTCGCTCCTCAAGATGACCGACCAGGATTTCAGAGCGCGCTTCAGCGGGACGCCCCTGACGAGGCCCAAACGTCGTGGGCTGCTGAGGAACGCCGCCGTGGCCCTCGGGAACCGAAAAGATCCCGCGGCAGTCCCGGCGCTGACCCGGGCCCGGTCGGACCCCGAGCCGCTCGTCCGCGAGCACGCCGCCTGGGCGCTCGCCCGGATCGCGGGGGAGGAGATGGTGAGCCATGCCGGAAAAGATTGATCCGACCTACGACGCCCTAGTGGTCGTGGATGTCCAGAACGATTTCTGCCCGGGCGGGTCGCTGGCCGTCCCCGATGGGGACCGCGTGGTGCCGCTCCTCAACCGCTACATCGAGCGCTTCCGGAAGCTCAAGGCCTCCATTTATGCCTCGCGCGACTGGCACCCGCCGGTGACCAAGCACTTCCAGGCCTACGGCGGGGTGTGGCCGCCCCACTGCGTCGAGGGAACGAAAGGCGCGGAGTTCCACCCCGACCTCGCCTTGACTCCCGAAACGATCATGATCTCCAAAGGGATGGATCCGGAGCAGGACGCGTATTCCTGCTTTCAGGCCCAGGATGCGGAAGGACAGGATTTTTCCGTGAGTCTCGGCGAGAGGGGCATCCAGCGCCTGTTCATCGGCGGCCTCGCCACCGACTACTGCGTGAAGTCCACCGCCCTCGACGCGCTTCACGAGGGATTCCAGGTGGTGGTCCTCCAGGACGCGATCGGCGCCGTGGACGTCAAGCCCGGCGACGGCGAGCGGGCCATCGAGGAGATGCGGGCCGCCGGCGCCACCTTCGCGACGCTCGACGACCTCTGATGCTGCAGCTCAAGCGGCTCGATCACTTCGGGGTGGACGTCGCCGACCTCGAGCGGGCCGAGCGCTTCTACACCGGGCTCCTCGGCATGAGCGTCCGGATGCGCCTGCCCGATCAGGTGCTGCTCCGTTACGGGGACGGGAGCTGCGCGCTCTTCCTCAAGGCCGGGCGCTCGCCGGGCGGCCTCGAGCAGATCGAAAACCCGCTCGGCAAGAGCCACCACGCCTTCGAGGTCTCCTACGAGGATCTCGGCCGCGCCCTTGAGGTGTTCAAGGCCGAAGGCATTCCCCACCACGCGCCCATCGACTGGGGCGACCACGACTGTCTCTACTTCCTGGACCCCGACGGCAATCTGCTCGAGCTCGTCGGCTACCGCCAGACCGCGGGGCGGTGAAGGCGCGCGGGGACCACGAGCGAGAATCCTAATAAGGAGGACACCATCATGGCAGACGCGATCGTGAAGGACCTTCGGGCGAAGGGCGACGCGGTATGGGCGAACCTGGTGTATCAGCTGCAAGGGATGGAGCCGTACCTGGATCGGTCCGATGCGCCGGGGGAATGGACGACGCGGCAGGTGCTGTCGCACCTTCTGTCCGAGCCCGGATGGAACCCCGTGGACAAGCTCAAAACGTTCGCCGACCGCGACCTCCCCGTGATCGAGATCCACCCGGGGCAGGTGACCGTGAGCGACGACCGCCGGGCCATGACACTCAAGCAGTTCGTCGAGGGGATGGACGGCCTCCGGCGCCAGGTGTTCGCCCATCTCGACGGGCTCACCGACGCCCAGCTCCGCCGGAAGGCGCGGGTCCCGTTGCTGAAGCAGTTCCTGGGCACGGAGGAGATTGACCTGCCCACGTATGTGGGGCTGATCTTCGAGCGGCACTGGAGCGACCACGTCGGGCAGCTGGCGAAGATCCGGAAGGCGGTCGGGCTGCCCGACGCAAAGTAGGGGGGACCATGGCCAAGACGATCCAGCAGACCGTGAAGTTCAGCGCGCCGCCCGACCGGCTCTACGACATCTACATGGATTCGAAGAAGCATGGCGCAGCCGTCAGCTCGAGCGCGTCCGTCAGCCGCAAAATTGGCGGCCGGTTCTCGGCGTTCGGCGGGATGCTCAGCGGACGGCTTCTCGCTCGCGTCCCCGGGCGCCTGATCGTCCAGACGTGGCGGGGATCGAACTGGAAAAAGAGCGAGGGAGATTCGATCCTGATCCTCACCTTCAGCAAGGCTCCCGGCGGCGGCCGGATCCACCTCGTCCACGCCAACCTCCCCGACGGCCACGCCGCGCGAATCAACCGCGGATGGGTGAAGTACTACTGGAATCCGTGGCGGGCCTATCTGAAACGCCTCCGCTGAGCCATGTGGACGAGCGATCGCGTGGCAGGATCCGCTCTCGTGCTCCTGGCGGTGGTCACCGCCGGGGAAACGCGCCGGCTCCCGCTCGGCACGCTGCACAACCCCGGCCCCGGCTACATGCCGCTCCTCCTGGCCGTGATTCTCGGCGTGCTGGGCGCGATCGTGGCCCTCCGCGGCGGGGGCGCTCCACGGCTGATCGCGCTCCGCTGGTCGGAGGCCCCGCATGCCTTCGCGATCCTCGCCGGCTCCGCCTTCGCGGCCTTCGCGCTCGAGCGGCTCGGCTATCGGTTGACGGTGATCGTGCTGCTGGCGTTCCTGCTGGGCGTGATGGAGCGGAAGCGCCCGGCCGTCGTCGTGGCGGTGGCGCTCGGCCTCTCGCTCGGCTCGTTCTTCCTCTTTTCCAACCTCCTGAAAGTGCCCCTTCCACGCGGCCCCTGGGGCCTGTAGTGGCGGAGACGTTCCAGAACCTCTACCTCGGCTTTTCCGTCGCGCTCACGCCGACCGTCCTCTTCTACGCCTTTGTGGGCTGCGTGATCGGCACCCTCGTCGGCGTCCTCCCCGGCGTGGGCCCCCTCGCGGGGATCAGCCTGCTCCTGCCCGCCACCTTCGGGCTCAACGCGACGAACGCGATCGTGCTCCTGGCGGGGATCTACTACGGCGCCATGTACGGAGGCTCCACGACCTCCATCCTGATGCGGATCCCCGGCGAGGCGGCCTCCGTGATGACCTGCATCGACGGCTACGAGATGACGAAAAAGGGGCGGGCGGGGCCTGCCCTCGCCATCGCGGCGGTCGGCTCGTACATCGCGGGGACGCTGAGCATCGTGGGGTTGATGTTCCTGGCGCCGCCCCTGGCCTCCTTCGCCCTCCGCTTCGGGCCCCCGGAGTACTTCGCGCTCCTGGTCCTCGGCCTCCTCGTGCTGGCGTATATGTCGAGCGGCTCCATGCCCAAGGCGCTGGCGATGGCCGCCCTGGGGCTCCTCCTCGGGATGATCGGCATCGACACGATGACCGGATTTTTCAGGTTCCACTACGGCCTGGTCGAGCTGGGCGACGGGATCGGCGTCGTCCCGGTAGCCGTCGGCCTCTTCGGCATCTCCGAGATCCTCCTGACCGCGGGCCTGCCGACACCGCCGGCGGTCCACAAGCCGAAGCTGCGGGAGCTGCTTCCGTCGCGCCAGGAGTGGCGGGACTCGGCGGCGCCCATCGGGCGCGGGACCCTCCTCGGCTTTCTGATCGGGATCATTCCCGGCTCGGCCCACATCATCTCCTCCTTCGTGTCGTACGCGCTGGAGCGGCGCCTCTCGAAGCACCCCGAGCGGTTCGGCCAGGGCGCCGTCGAAGGCGTCGCCGGGCCCGAGTCGGCGAACAACTCCGCCACCTCCGGCGCCTTCGTCCCGATGCTGGCCCTGGGCGTCCCCTCGGGGCCGATCCCCGCCGTGATGCTGGCCGCCATGATGGTTCACGGGATTTCTCCCGGGCCCTTCCTCATCACGCAGCAGCCCGAGCTCTTCTGGGGGTTCATCGCCAGCATGTACGTGGGCAACGTCGTGCTGTTGATCTTGAACCTCCCGCTCGTCGGGCTTTTCGTCAACCTCCTGAGGATCCCGTACCCCTTCCTCTACCCGGCCATTCTGGTCTTCTGCGTTCTCGGCGTATACGCGGTGAACCAGAGCGTGGTGGACGTCTGGATCATGGCCATCATGGGGGCGCTCGGGTACCTGCTCCGCAAGTTCGAGTTCGACACGGCGCCGATCGTGCTCGGGGTGATCCTGGCCCCGATGCTCGAAATGGCCCTCCGGCAGTCGCTGGCCATGTCCGGGGGGAATTACGCCATCTTCTTCAGCCGGCCCATCGCGGCCACCATGCTCTTGGTAGGGCTGGCGCTCCTGCTGCTGAGCCTCCGGCCCCTGCTGGCACGGGGGGCCGACTGGCGCCGGAGCGTCGGCCTCGAGGCGAAACGCGCGCTAGGGGAGGAAAACCCATGACGCTTCGCCTGTTCACCCTGTTTCTTGCGTTGCTCTTCCTCACGGCCCCTGCGGCCGACGCGCAGGAGCCGTTCCCGGCTCGGCCGATCACGCTCGTCGCCCCGTTCCCGCCCGGCGGCGTGGCCGACCTCACCGCGCGCCCCGTAGCGGCGGCCATGGAGAAGGTGCTCAAGAACCCCGTGGTCGTGGTCAACAAGACGGGGGCGGCAGGCGCGGTGGGGATGTCCTTCGTCGCCAACAGCAAGCCCGATGGCTACACGCTGCTCCTCGCGCTGTCGAGCATCTCGATCATCCCCGAGGCCGACAAGCTCTTCAACCGCACGCCCGCCTACAACATGACCCAGCTCTCCCCCATCGCGCTCATCTCGGCGGACCCCACGATCCTGGTGGTCGCGGCCGACCGCCCCTGGAAGAGCGTGAAGGAATTCGTGGAGGACGCCAAGCGCCGTCCGGGGGAGATCTCCTTCTCGTCCTCGGGCGTTTACGGCACCCTCCACATGGCCACCGAGATGCTGAGCCACGCCGGCGGGATCAAGCTGAAGCACGTTCCCTTCGGGGGGGCCGGGCCGGCGCTGACGGCGATCCTCGGCGGCCACGTGGACGCGCTGGCCTCCGGCCCGGCCGTCGTCCTGCCGCATATAAAGGCCGGCAAGCTACGGCCGCTGGCGGGATGGGGGGCGAAGCGGGTCGCGGCGCTCCCGGATCTCCCGACCTTCAAGGAGCTCGGCTACGACATCGAGTTCTACATCTGGGCCGGGGTCTTCGCCCCGACGGGCACGCCGGCCCCTGTGCTCAAGGCCCTGCGGGACGCCGTCCGCCGGGCCGTGGAGGACCCCGACTTCAAGGGGGCCATGGCCAAGCTCGAGACCCCCATCGCCTACATGGACGCGCCCGAGTTCCAGAAATTCTGGGATAAGGACGCCAGGATGCTCGCCGACGCGATCAAGCGCGTGGGGAGGATCGAGGAAAAGAAGTAGGGTACAATACGGGCCATGGCGATCCTGAAGGTGGCGCGGCTCGGCCATCCCGTGCTGCGAACGGTCGCGGCGCCCGTGCCCGTCCCGGAGATCCGGCTGTCGGAGACCCAGCGGCTGATCGACGACATGATCGAGACGATGCGCGAGTACAACGGGGCCGGCCTCTCCGCCACCCAGGTCCACACCCTCAAGCAGATCGCGGTCATCGAGGTCCTGTCGAACCCGCGCTACCCCGACGCCCCTCAGATTCCACTCACGGTGATCGTCAATCCGATCGTCACGCCCCTGACCGACGCGATGGAGGAAGGCTGGGAGGGCTGCCTCTCGATCCCCGACCTGCGCGGCATGGTGCCGCGTTACACTGAGGTGCGCCTGCAGGCCTACGACCGGGCGGGCGAGCCGGTGAGCCTGATCGCCAAGGACTTCTTCGCCCGCGTCATCCAGCACGAGACCGACCACCTGAACGGGGTCGTCTTCCTCGACCGGATGAAGGACCTCTCCACGCTGACCCACCTGGCCGAGTGGAACAAGTACTGGCTGGGCGTCACGGAGCAGGACGAGTGAGCGTTCTGGCTGTCTGTAGGGACCTGTTCTTCACCTCGCGCATCGGGCAGACCGGGAAGCTGGTCGGGACCCCCGTGGAGGTCGTCCAGCACCCGGATCGGCTCCCGTCGAGGCTGGCGGAGGCCCGGCCCAACCTCGCCATCGTGGACCTCACCACCCAAGGCTGGGACTACGAGGTCCTTTTCGGCGCGCTCGAGCGGCACGAGCCACGCCCGCAGGTCCTCGGCTTCAC
The DNA here is from genome assembly GCA_001443385.1 of Candidatus Rokubacteria bacterium CSP1-6. GTDB lineage: Bacteria > Methylomirabilota > Methylomirabilia > Rokubacteriales > CSP1-6 > CSP1-6. The sequence goes on along the minus strand of LDXP01000054.1, from coordinate 3,842 downwards.
GACCCATGCGCTCGCTAAGGCCACCCAGCCCTGGCACGGGCGCTGCGATCGGGTCGTGACCAAGGAGACGCTGACCCAGGAGCTGGCCGATATCCTCGCTCACGGGCTCACCGCGCGGCCACGCGCTTGATCGCTCCCATCGGGGGGAATCCGATGACAGCCGAGGAGTTCGTCAAAGAGCTGGACACCAGAAATCAGGAGCTGCTCAAGCGCCTGGCGCCCGATGACACCCTCCGGCCGGAAGTGGAGGGGGACCTGAACGTCCTCAACCTCCTCAAGGTTGCGCTGAAGAACGAGATCGAGGCCTCCGAGATCGCCGCCCGGTGGATGGTCACCTCCGACGATCCGGACGTGAAACTGGCCTTCGCCCGCCAGGTGGGCGACGAGGCCAAGCACTACCGCCTCGTGGTCGAGCGCCTCCGAGAGCTGGGCTTCGACGCCCGGGGCTTCAACCCACTGGCCAAGGGATACGGCCCGCTGTTTCAGTACCTGGCCACCCTCCGGACCACCGTGGAGCGAGTGGCGGCGGGGCAGTTCACCCGGGAGGCCATCGCCGTCGTGAAGAACCGACAGTTCATCGAGTTCTGCGAGCGGGCCGGAGACAAGGCCACTGCCACCCTCTACCGCGACATCATCGAGCCGGACGAGCGCTACCACCACGAGCTCGGGCGGTCGCTGCTCCTCCGGTTCGCCACGACGGCCGAGGCTCAGGAGGAAGCGCGTCGCGCCGCCGCTCGGACGCTCTCTCTCGCCGAGGAGCTCCAGACCGCCGCCCTCAAGACCGCGGGGGTCCATCACGCCCCCGGCTGCTAAGGAGAACCGCCATGGACGCCGACGCGAGGTTCTCGTATTAGCCCCGACGACCCAGTCGGCGAGTTCGCCGTTGCCGTCCAGCGGCCGGAGCCCGAGATTGATCTGGCAGCCGCCGCGCTGCTGATTGCCAAGGCGGAGTACCCTGACCTGGATGTGCCGACGTACCTTCGCCGGCTGGATCACCTGGCCGCCGCTGCCCGGGCCGAAGGCGGGGAGCCCGATCCGCTCTGCCGTCTCCACCGCCTGCGCGAGTTTCTCTTCGAGGAGCAGGGATTCCGCGGAAACGCCGAGGAATACTACGATCCGCGAAACAGCTTTCTCAACGAGGTTCTCGACCGGCGCCTCGGCATCCCGATCACGCTCTCGCTGGTCCTGATCGAGGTCGGCCGGCGGGGGGGGCTGACGATCCACGGCATCGGCCTTCCGGCCCACTTCATCGTGGGATTTCAGACGGAAGGTGGATGCCGGGTGCTGCTGGACCCGTTCAACGGCGGGGCCGTCGTGACCCCTGAGAGATGCCAGGCGGTTGTGTCGCGGGCCATGGGCCGTCCGGTCACCCTCCAGGAGGAGCATTTCTCCCCGATCGGCAAGCGGCAGTTTCTCACCCGGGTGCTGAACAATCTCAAGGCGATCTATTTCAAGCAGGAGGCCTGGGACAAAGCGCTCCAGGTCTGCCGGCGGCTCCTGCTTCTGGATCCCGACAACCCCTGCGAGGTCCGGGACCGGGGAGTTGTTCACGCGAATCTCGGTGACCTTCGGCGGGCCGCGGCCGATTGGGAGACCTACCTCCGCAGCAATGCGGAGTCGCCCGACGCCGAGGCGGTGCGCTCGCGGCTGCGTCGCGTCCGCCAAGCACTAGCGACTCTGAACTGAGTCGATGCGGGTCCAGGGCGGGCAGAACCTCTACGGCTTCACCGTCGGGATCCTCATGCTGGACACCCAGTTCCCGCGGATCGTCGGGGACATGGGCAACGCCCTGACGTTCGACTTCCCCGTTCGCTATCACCGGGTGGTGGGGGCCTCGCCGGACCTGGTCGTCCGGAAGTCGGCCCGTGATCTCGTGCCGCACTTCATCGAGGGCGCGCGCTTCCTTGAGCGCGAGGGCGTCAGGGCGATCAGCACCAACTGCGGTTTCCTGTCGAAGTTCCAGAGGGAGATGGTCGCGGCGGTCAAGATCCCCGTCTTCACCTCGAGCCTGATGCTGGTGCCGCTGGTCCACCGGATGCTGGCGCCCGGCCGCGCGGTGGGGATTCTCACCGTGGACGCCTCCTCGTTGACCCCAGAGCATTTCACGGGCGCGGGGATCGGGCCCGACATCCCGACCGCCGTGGCGGGGCTCGAAGGGGAGAAGGAGTTCACACGGGTCCTCCTGGACGACCTCCTGACCCTCGACGTCGAGGCCGCGCGGGAAGAGCACGTGCGGGTGGCTCGCCGGCTGGTCCGCGAGCATCCGGAGGTGGGCGCGATCGTGCTCGAGTGCACCAACATGCCGCCGTACCGCGCCGACGTCCAGCGGGCCACGGGTCTTCCAGTGTTCGATATCGTCACCCTCGTCAGCATGGTTCACGACGCCCTGATCCACGGCCTGCCGCCCCTTCCGATGGCATGACCACTGCGGACATCATCGTCATCGGGGGCGGGGTCATCGGCGGATCCATCGCTTACCACCTGCTCGCGCGCGATCCGCGCCTGAAGGTGGTCCTGCTGGAGAAGGAGACAGAGGTCGGCACCGGGGCGACCTCGAAGGCGACGGGCGGCGTGCGCCACCAGTTCTCCACCGAGGCCAATATCCGCCTGACCCAGCTATCCTATCCCTACTTCGCCGAGACGGAGCGCATCCTCGGCCGCTCGGTGGACTTCGTCCCCCACGGTTATCTCTTCGTCACGACCGAGCCCCGGACCTTCGAGCAACTCAAGAAGAACGTGGCGCTCCAGCAGCGGCTCGGGATCAAAAGCCGGCTGGTCGCCCCGAGCGAAATGAAGCCGATGCTGTCTCAGCTCGTCGTGGACGACCTCATAGGCGGGACCTTCTGCCCCGACGACGGATCGGCGGATCCCCACGGCCTGCTCCAGGGATTTCTCGCCCTCGCGCGCGAGCGCGGGCTGCGCATTCTGACCTCCGAGCCCGTCGTGTCGGTGACTCGGGAAGGGAAGCGCGTGGTCGGGGTCGAGACGCCCCGCGACAGGTATCGAGCCCACGTCGTCGTCAACGCCGCCGGCCCTTACGGGGACCAGGTCGGAGCCCTGGCCGACGTCGCCATTCCCTCCAAGCCGTACCGCCGCCAGGTCATGGTGACCGACCCGCTGCCGGACTTCCCCGACGTCTTCCCGCTGATCGTGGATCTCGACACCGGCTGGTACGTCCACCGCCAGGGGAAGAGCGCCGTGCTGATGGGGGGGACCGACAAGGACCAACACCCGGGCTACGACACCACGGTAGGCTGGGAGGCCTTCGACCTTGTCTTTAAGGCCGCGGGCAAGCGCGTGCCGCCGCTCGCGGAGGCCAAAGTGATGCGGGCCTACGCGGGAGTGCGGGACTTGACGCCCGACTACCATGGGATCCTCTGCGAGGCCCGCGAGGCCCCGGGCTTTTACATCGCCTGTGGCTTCTCGGGCCACGGCTTCATGCACTCGCCGGCCATCGGGCTCCTGATGGCCGAGCTGATCCTCGACGGCCGGGCGACGAGCATGGACATCGCGGCGCTGTCGCTGGAGCGCTTCAAGGCCGGAGCCGTCGGCACCGAAGCCAACATGTTCTAGCGAAGGAGGCAAAACCATGCGGACTCATCTGCTGCGCTGGATCGTTCTCATCGCGGTAGTCAGCGTCTTCGGGATCGGCGGGGCCGGGGCCCAGCAGGCGCTGACCTGGACGGCCGGCCCCGTCGGCGGCGGCTGGTACCAGATGGCCGGCGGCTTCGCCGAGCTGATCCGGGAGAAGGCCGGCGTCACCGTCAAGGTCATTCCCGGCGGCGGAACCCAGAATCCCGCCATCATCGAGAAGGGCGACGCCGACATGGGGTTTGGGCTCC
>LDXP01000053.1 GCA_001443385.1 Candidatus Rokubacteria bacterium CSP1-6 | reverse complement strand
ATCGAGAACCGCCGGATCACCACCTCCTTCCTCCAGCGCCTTCCCGGCGCGGAGGCGCGCTACCGCGCGCTGCTTCCCCTCTTTCCCTGGGCCGTCGCGCGCTTCGACCTGCGCGGCTACGACCTCGTGCTCTCGTCGAGCCACTGCGTGGCGAAGGGCGTGCGGGTCCCGAGAGAGGCGCTCCACGTCTGCTACTGCTTCACCCCCATGCGCTACGTGTGGGACCTCTACGACGACTACTTCGGCGCCCGCGCCCCCTGGGCGGTGCGGCTCCTGATGCCGCCGGTCGCCGCAGCCCTCAGGCGCTGGGATCGCGCGGCCGCCGCGAGGGTCCGCCACTTCATCGCGATCTCTCGCTTCGTCGCCGCCCGGATCAGCCGCTGCTACGGCCGCGAGGCCGAGGTGATCTATCCTCCCGTGGATTGCCAGCGCTTCCGCCTGTCCGAGGACGCCGGCGAATTCTACCTCGTCGTCTCGGCCCTCACCCCGTACAAGCGCGTGGACCTGGCCGTGGAGGCGGCCAACCGTCTCGGCGTCCGCCTGGTGGTGGTGGGTTCCGGGCCGGAGGAGCGGCGCCTCCGGGCGCTGGCGGGGCCGACCGTCGAGTTTCTCGGCTGGCGGGCGGATGCCGAGGTGGCGGACCTTTACGCGCGGTGCCGCGCGCTCCTCTTTCCCGGCGTGGAGGACTTCGGCATCGTGCCCCTCGAGGCCATGGCCTCGGGGAAACCCGTCATTGCCTACGATCTCGGCGGGGGGCGAGAGACCGTGGTACCGCTCGCTGCGGGGATGGAGTCTCCGACAGGGCTGTTTTTCTCCCCGCAAACCGTGGACGCCCTGGTCGATGCGGTCCGTCGCTTCGAGGCCAACGCCCATCGCTTTGTTCCGAAGGTTCTTCGCGCTAACGCCGAAAGCTTCGACCGCCCGCTCTTCAAGGAGCGAATCGCGGCCTACGTGGCGCGGCGGCGGGAGGAGTTCTCCCGGTGCTGAAGGCACACTCTCGCTTCTTCGAGCAGTTGACGCTGGTCGGCGATCTGGTCCTGATCGCCGGTTGCTGGGTGCTCGCCTACTACCTGCGCTTCGCCCTGGGTCCGATCCCCGTGTACCGAGGGGTTCCGCCGCTCTGGCCCTACCTCTATCTCCTCGCGCCGATCGTGGTCGTGTGGGCCGTGGCCTTTCGGGCCTTCGGCCTCTATCGTCCGCGGCGTCTCGGGTCGCATTTCTCCGAATGGGTGGACGTCGCCAAGGCCTCCAGCCTCGGCAGCCTGGTCCTGGTCGCCATCATGGAGTTTTTCTTCCGCTCCTTCGAGTTCTCCCGTCTCGTCATCGTCTACTTCTGGGTCCTCTCGATCGTCACGGTGAGTTTCTCGCGCGCCGTCTTCCGCGAGGCCCTGCGGGTCGCCCGGCGCGGGGGATACAACCTCCGCTACGCCGTCATCGTCGGGTCGGGGGAGGTCGCGGAGACCGTCATCGACCGCCTCCGCCTCCGGCCGGACGTCGGGATCCAGGTGTTGGGAGTCGTCGGCGACGACAAGGAGGGGCTCGGGCCCCAGACGAAGTGGCTGGGGGGCTACGCGGACCTCCGGGCGGTCCTGGACGGCCAAACGGTGGACCACGTGATCCTGGCGCTGCCTCACGAGGACGTCGCGAGACTTCCGATGCTTCTCAACGAGATCGGGGATGATCCCGTCACGATCCACGTGGTTCCCGATATCATCCGCTTCGCTTCTCTCCGGGGAGGCGTCGAGGAGTTCGAGGGGGTGCCCTTCATCCACCTCCGGGAGTCCCCCCTGTACGGCTGGAACCGTCTCTTCAAGCGGGGCTTCGACCTGGTCGTCGGGGGGCTGACGCTGCTCTTGGCCGCGCCCCTCATGGCGGCCATTGCCGTCGTGATCAGGCTGACCTCGCCGGGGCCGATCTTCTACCGGCAGGAGCGCATGGGGCTCGACGGCCAGCGCTTCCGGATGCTGAAATTCCGGACCATGCCCGTGGACGCCGAGGCCCGGAGCGGCCCCGTGTGGGCCCGGCCCGACGATCCACGGCGGACGCGGCTGGGAGCCTTCCTGCGCCGGTTCAGCCTGGACGAGCTGCCCCAGCTCTTCAACGTGCTCCGCGGGGAGATGAGCCTCGTGGGCCCGCGCCCCGAGCGGCCGGTCTTCGTGGAGGAGTTCCGCCGGAAGATCCCCGGCTACATGCTGCGCCACAAGGTGAAGGCCGGGATCACCGGGTGGGCCCAGGTCAACGGCTGGCGCGGCAACACCTCGCTCGAGCGGCGGATCGAGGACGACCTCCACTACATCGAGCGCTGGTCGCTCGGCTTCGATCTGAAGATCCTCTGGCTCACCCTGGTGCGCGTCTTCCGGGGTCAGAACGCCTATTGAGTGACGCGCGATCCGTCCGGCGGTGGGTCCTCGGCCTCTTCCTCGTCGGCCTTGCCTTCTCGATCACGCTCGCCGAATCGATCCTGGCCGTCCTGGTCGGGTTCTGGCTTCTCCGCCTCCGTGACAAAGCCGCCCGTGTCCCCGAGAGCTTCCCGCTCGCCGGGCCGGTGCTGGCCTTCGCGGCCGCGACGCTGCTCTCGGCGCTCCGTTCCGGGAACCCTTGGACGAGTCTCCTCGACGCGAAGGGCCTCCTGCTCGTCCTCGTCCTGTACGTCCTCGTCGCGGCGCTGCCGGACGCGGACGCCGCCGACCGGTTTCTGACCGGCCTGTTTCTCCTGGTGGCGGTTCACGCCGGCCTCGGCATCCTCCAGGTGGTCCTGTGCCCCCCGCGTGAGCCGGCGGGCGTCCCCCTCCTGAGTCGCTTCTTCCACCGGTGCGACCGCGCCCACGGCTTCTTCAGCATCTACATGACCTTCGCGGGCGTGCTCACCCTGATCCTCCTGGCGACCCTGCCTCGGCTCCTGGAGCGGGCCCGGCCGAGGCGGTGGTGGACGGCCTTGGGGTGGGGAATCTCGGGGGCGGCGCTCGTCGCGACCTTCACGCGCGGCGCGTGGTTCGGCTTTCTGGCGGCGGCGACGGGGCTCTCTCTGGCCCTGCGACGCTACTGGGCGCTCGCTGCCATCGGGGGCGCGGTCCTGGCGGCATCCGTCCTCTTCCTCTTATCCGACGGGGTCCCGGGGCGGCTCCACAAGCTCGAGGACCCGGCCACGATTCGGGAGCGGCTCTACATGTGGGAGAGCGGCTGGGCGATGTTCCGCGACCGCCCGCTGACGGGCGTCGGCCCCGGGCAAGTGAAGATCGTGTTCCCCCGCTACGCGCGGCCGGAGGCGGTCCGGAAGACCACCAGCCACGTCCATAACACGCCCCTCCAGATCCTGGCGGAGCGGGGCGTGCTCGGCCTAGCCGCCTGGGTCTGGATCTGGGTCGCGTTCTTCGCCCGGGCGGGCCGGCTCCTGGGGCGGCTCGGCCCCCATCAGGGGCGCGAGCGCGGCCTGGTCGCCGGGAGCCTGGTCGCGATCGGGGGCTTTCTGGTGGCGGGGCTCTCCGAGTTCAACTTCGGGGACTCGGAGGTGGTGATGGTGGCCTACGCCCTCATGGCCCTCCCCTTCGTCGTCGAGCGTGGGGTCAGGCATGCGTAATTGCGTTAAGACGCTCTGGGGAGAGGAGAAAAGGTGAGGGGCATCCGAGTTGGGCAGGGTAAGGGGGGTCAGCTCTGGGGAGGGGGCTCGGTGCCCTGCCGGACCTTCAGGAAGACCTGCTTGAAGCGCGCCAGATCCTGCTCGGAGACCAGGTCGGAGATCAGGAAGCAGGCGAGGTCGTTCTGCTTCCAGACGAAGATCGACCAGCCCTCGATCTGGGTCAGGAGCGGCTGGTAGCCGTCGATCTTGACGCGCCCCTGCTTCGGCAGGGTCATTCCCGCTCCCGGGAGCAGCGTGTACGTCAGCGTGTGCCCTTCCGTGTCCTGGTAGGTGAGCGCGAGGGCCCGCCGCCCTTCGACGACCAGCGGTTCCGCGTTGATGAGCTGGATCTCATCGTCCCCCTGGAAGAGCCAGGAGAGCCCGATCCCCGTCTGCTCCATGACCCGCGGGAGCGCCGCCGGCACCGCCTCCGGGCGCGCCTCTCCCCACATCAGGCTCCGCGCGTGCTGGGAGAGCACAGCGCTGACCATGGAGCGAAACGGATCTGGTTCCACGGTGCGCGGCAGTAGCGGGAGCGCCACGAGCCCGAGGACCATGGCGGTGGCGAGCGCGCTCAGGGCCGGCGCCCACCAGAACGCGCGGCGGGGCGGCGCCGCCAGGGCGGCGATCGCGGCGCGCAGATGGGCGGGGGCGGCGTGGCGCGGGAGGCGCTCCGCCAGGAGGCGCCGGAACCGCGCCTCCTCCCCCGGGTCTTCTCTCGGCTCGTCGGGCGTCATCGCTTAGCTCTTGAACTCCTGGCCGTAGTCTTTCAAGAATCCCCGCAGCCGCTCCTTGGCGCGGAAGATGCGGGACTTCACCGTCCCCACCGGGCACCCCATGATCTCGGCGACCTCCTCCAGGGCCAGGCCCTCGACCTCTGCGAGGATGAGGATGGTCCGAAACTCCTCGGGCAGCCGGGCGATCGCCCGCCCCAGGTCCGTCTCGGTCTCCAGGGCGGTGCCGTCCTTCTGGGGAGCGTCGTGGAACATGGTCTCTCGCTCGGTGTCCAGGTCACCCTCGTCGAGGAAGGCCGGCTCGCGCTCCCGTTGGCGGTAGAAGGTGAGGAACGTATTCCTCAAGATTTGAAACATCCAGGCCCGCAGATTGGTTCCCGGCTGGAAGCGGTGGGCGAAGCGGAAGGCGCGGAGGTAGGTCTCCTGGACCAGATCCTCGGCCTGGGGGCCGTTCCGGGTGAGGTAGACAGCCAGGTTGTAGAGGGCGTTCAGGTGCTCGAGGGCCTGGCGCTGGAACTCGGGATCAGCCATGCGTGGACGCTACCACCACGCGCCGGGGAGGTCGGCGGGCACGACCTGGTGATCGTCCTCCAGCCCCTCCAGGAGCTCGCGGACGGTCTGGTACAGGACCGGGTGCTCGAGTTCCGGTGCGAGATCGGCCAGGGGCCGCAGGACGAATCCCCGCTCGTGCATCAGGAGGTGCGGGATATGGAGGTCGTCCGAGGCGCTGATGACCTCTTCCCCGTACAGCAGGATGTCGATGTCCAGGGCGCGGGGCTCGTACCGGCCGGCCTCCTGCGAGGCGCCCGTGCGCACCCGGCCGAGGGCCGCCTCGATCTCCTGGGTCGCCGACAGGAGCGCCGCGGGGGCGAGCCCAGTCTCGACGGCCACCACGCAGTTGAGGAACCATCCCGCGCGGTTCCCGATCTGTCCCGGCGCGCGCTCCCAGGGCTCCGTCTCGTAGAGGCGGGAGACCTCCAGCACCCGGATCCTCTCGGCGGCCCGCAGGCGCTGGATCGCCGCCTGGAGGTTCTGGCGGCGCTCGCCGAGATTGGACCCGATGCTCAGGAAGACCCGCGCCACCCGATATGTTCCTTTCTCGCCTCTTCCATCATCCTCTCCCCCCTCACCCTGCCTCTCCCCAGTGGGGAGAGGAGAAGAGGTGAGGGGCTACCGCTTCCGCGTGATCTCGACTCCCGGGGTTCCGTGCAGCCCTTCCATGGGCGGCGTCAGCTTCCTGACGCGGATGCGCGCCTCCCGTACGGGGAATTCCCGCAGGATCGCGTCGGCCAGCAGTCCCGCGAGCCGCTCGAGCAGGTTGACCCGATCCTTCGTCCCGATCTCGACGATGCGCCGCGCCACCAGGCCGTAATCCACGGTGGCCCCCAGGTCGTCGGACAGCGACCCGGGGGTCAGATCGAGCGCGAGCGTCACGTCCACGGCGAACCAGGCCCCGAGGGTCTGCTGGGCCTTCGTGACGCCGTGGTGGCCGAAGAAGCGCACGTTCTCGAGGAAGATTGTATCAGAGCCCCCGCGCGGCGGGGGGTTCGCGCTCACAGCGTGAGCCTCTTGAGGCGCTCCATGGCTTCGGCTAGCCGGGCCTGCTCCACCGTGAGGGCAATCCGGTAGAAACCTTCGCCGGAGGGGCCGAACCCCACGCCGGGGGTCACGACGACGCCCGCCTCCTCCATGAGCCGCGTGGCGAAGCTCCGCGAGTCGAGCCCCCCCGGGACCGGCGCCCAGACGAAGAAGGTGCCCTTGGGGACGTCCACCTCCCACCCGAGCTGCTTGAGTCCGGCGACCACGATATTTCGCCGTGCCTCGTACGTCCGCCGGTACCGCTCGGCGAGGTCCTGGGGCCCGGTCAGGGCGGCGATTCCCGCGATCTGCACGGCCTGGAAGACCCCCGAATCCACGTTGGTCTTGACCGCGCCGAGGCCGGCGACCGCCGCCCGGTTCCCCACGCAGAAGCCCAGCCGCCAGCCGGTCATGGAGTACGTCTTCGAGAGCGAGTGGAACTCCACCCCCACCTCGCGCGCGCCCTCGACCTCGAGCAGGCTCGGCGGCTCGAAGCCGTCGAACTTGAGCTCCGAGTACATGAGGTCGTGGCAGACCAGGATCCCGTGGCGGCGGGCGAAGGCCACCACCCGCGCGAAGAAGTCGCGGGTCGCCACGGCCGCGGTGGGATTGTTGGGGTAGTTCAGGTACATGAGCTTGGCGCGGCGGGCCACCTCCGCAGGGATCGCGTCGAGATCCGGCAGGAACCCGTTTTCCCGCCGGAGGGGCATCCAGTGCACGTCCCCGCCGGCGAACCACGTGCCCGCGGCGTAGACGGGATAGCCCGGGTCCGGGACAAGGACCACGTCCCCCGGGTTCACGAAGGCCAGGGGGATGTGGGCCGTCCCCTCCTTGGAGCCGATGAGGGTGAGGACCTCCTCCTCCGGATCGAGCCGGACGTTGAAGCGCTTGGCGTACCAGTCCGCCACGGCCTGGCGGTAGGCGAGCATCCCCTCGTAGGAGGGGTAGCGGTGGTTCGCCGGATCCTCGGCGGCCTTCTGGAGGGCGTGGATGATGTGGGGCGGCGTCGGGAGGTCAGGGTCGCCGATCCCGAGGTCGATGACGTCCACGCCCCGCGCGCGGACCTCGCGCTTCTTCTTGTCGATCTCGGCGAAGAGGTACGGGGGCAGGTGCTTCAGGCGCTCGGCGATCTCCGGCATCAGAGCTTTACCACCGAGTTCTTCAGGCTGCCGATCCCCTCGATCCTCACCTCGACCCGGTCCCCGGGCTGCATGGGGCCGATCCCCGAGGGCGTGCCTGTGGCGATCAGGTCGCCCGGCAGGAGGGTCATCACCTGCGAGATCCGGGCGACGACGTCCTCCAGCGGGAAGATGAAGTACTTGGTGTTCGAGGCCTGCTTCCGCTCCTCGTTCAGATAGGCTTCGACGTCCACCCCGTTCGGATCGATATCCGTGGCGATGCACGGCCCCACCGGGCAGAACGTGTCGAAGGACTTGGCGCGGGTCCACTGGCCGTCCTTCCGCTGGAGGTCCCGGGCGGTCACATCGTTCACGCAGGTGTAGCCCAGCACGTACTCGCGCGCGCGCTCCGGGGGCACGTGCCGGCAGCGCTTCTTGATCACGATGCCCAGCTCCGCCTCGTAGTCCACGCGCTCGGACAGGGCCGGGTACACGATCGGATCATTGGGCCCGATCAGCGCCGTGGGCGGCTTGAGGAAGAGGATCGGCTCCTCCGGAATGGGAGCGTTGAGCTCCTGGGCGTGGTCCCGGTAGTTGAGCCCCACCGCGACGATCTTCGAGGGGACCACGGGGGCCAGCAGCACGACTTGCTTGAGCGGAAACTTCTTCCGCCCCCGCCTGAAGGCCCCGAAGGGCGTTCCCGAATACTCCACCACGCGGGCACCCTCGAGGACGCCGTAACGGGTCTTGCCGCCGGCCTTGAACCTCACGATCTTCATGACTTGCTCCTTGCCTCCGAGGTTCTACTTGAGGCCGAGGACGTCCTGCATCGAATAGAGCCCCGGCGGCGCGCCCGCGATGAAGCGCGCGGCCCGGATCGCGCCCCGGGCGAAGGTGTCCCGGCTGTGCGCCCGGTGGGTCAGCTCGAGCCGCTCGCCGAGATTGCCGAAGGTCACGGTGTGCTCGCCCACGACGTCGCCCGACCGCAGCGAGAGGAGCCCGATCTCGTCGCGCGTGCGCTCCCCCGGCGTCCCCTGCCGCCCGTACACGGCGACCCGGCTCAAGTCCCGCCCCAGGGCGCCGGCGATCACCTCGGCCATGCGGAGCGCGGTGCCGCTGGGGGCGTCCTTCTTGAAGCGGTGGTGGATTTCGGTGATCTCAACGTCGTACTCGTCCCCCAGGGTCTGGGCCATCTGGGCCAGGAGCTTGAAGGCCAGGTTGACGCCGACGCTCATGTTGGGCGAGACGAGGATGGGGACCCTCTCGGCCAGCCGCGCGATCTCCTCCCGCTGAGGGGCCGTGAAGCCCGTGGTCCCGATGACGGCGCGGCCGCCGCCCCGGGCGACGATGCGGAGATGCTCGAGCGTGGCCTCGGGGACCGAGAACTCGACGAGGATCCGGTCGCGCGTCAGGACCGCGGGCGGGGCGGCCGTGACGGGGACGCCGAGCCGGCCGATCCCCGCGACCTCACCGGCATCCCGTCCGAGCGCCGCGTGGCCGGGCGCCTCCAGGGCCCCCACCAGGGCGAGATCCGGGGCGTCCGCCAGGCAGGCGATGACACGGCATCCCATCCGGCCGGCGGCGCCGGCCACCACCACATCAGACACGGTGAGTACTCCGACTTGCCTCCCCCTCACCCTCCCCTCTCTCCCTCACCCTGCCCTCTCCCCCGGCGGGGGAGAGGATAAAGGTGAGGGGGGCGAGAAGGTGAGGGGGCAGGGTTAGGCCTTCAAGAGGCCGAACTGCTGGAGGATGGTCTTGAGGCGCTCGCGGTTGGCGTCCGCCATCCGGCAGAGCGGCAGCCTGAACTCCGGGGCGATCATCCCCAGCATCGCCATGGCTTCCTTCACCGGGATCGGATTGGTTTCGATGAACATCGCCCGGCAGAGCGGGAAGAGGCGGTGGAACAGGTCGCGGGCGCGCTTCCAGTCGCCCTCGAGCGCGGCGTGGGTCATCTCCGCCGTGTCTCGCGGGACGATGTTGGCGACCACCGAGACCACCCCGCGCCCTCCCACGGCCATCAGCGGGAGCGTGAGGTTGTCGTCGCCGGAGAGGACGGAGAAGTCCGGGCCGCAGGCGAGGATCACCTGGGTCATCTGATCGAGCGAGCCCGAAGCCTCCTTCACCCCCACGATGTTTGGGATCTTGGCCAGGCGGGCCAGAGTGTCGGTCTCGACGTTGACCGCGGTCCGGCTCTGGATGTTGTACACGAGGATCGGGATGTCCACGCCTTCCGCGATCGCCTTGAAATGGCGGTACAAGCCCTCCTGAGTGGGCTTGTTGTAGTACGGGTTCACCACCAGCGCGCCGGCAGCCCCGGCCTTCTTGGCGTGGGCCGTGAGGTCGATGGCCTCGGTCGTCGAGTTCGAGCCGGTCCCGGCCACGACGGGCACGCGCCCCCGCGCCGCCTCGATGACGACCTCCACGACGCGCTTGTGCTCGTCGTGGGAGAGGGTGGGGGACTCCCCCGTGGTCCCGCAGGGAATAATGGCGTCGGTGCCGTTGGCGACGTGGAACTCCACGAGCTCGCGGAGCTTCGGCTCATCTACCTGGCCGTCGCGAAACGGCGTGACCAGCGCAACCAGCGACCCCTGAAACGTCGGTTTCATGTTCCTGCTCCTCTCTCTTCCGGACGCCTCTCCCCTCACCTTAATCCTCTCCCCCGGCGGGGGAGAGGGCAGGGTGAGGGGGCCTTCATGCAGACTCTCCCGCGATCAGGTCCTCGTAACTCTCCCGCCGCCTGACGATGGCGTATCGGCTCCCGTCCACGAGGACCTCAGGGGCCCGGGGCCGGGCGTTGTAGTTGGAGGCCATGACGAACCCGTAGGCCCCGGCGCTCATCACCGCCAGCAGCTCCCCCTCCTCCACCTGGGGGAGCGCGCGGTCCTTGGCCAGGAAGTCGCCGGATTCGCACACCGGCCCCACCACGTCCACGGTCCGGGCCGGCCGGCCCGGGGCCTCCCGGAGGGGGAGGATCTCATGATACGCGTCGTAGAGGCTCGGGCGGATCAGATCGTTCATCGCCGCGTCCACGACCACGAAGCGCTTGTCCGGCGTTTCCTTGTTGTAGAGGACGCGTGTCAGGAGGATCCCGGCGTTGCCCACGATGGAGCGCCCCGGCTCCAGGATGAGGGTGAGCCCCAGCCGCCCGGCGGCGGAGACAACCACCTCTGCGTACTGGCCGGGGGTCGGCACATCCTCGTCACGGTAGCGGATCCCGAGCCCGCCTCCGACGTCCAGGTAGCGAATAGGGAGGCCCTGCGATCGGAGGGTCTCGACCAGGTTCACCACGCGGGCCAGGGCGTCGGCGATGGGGGCGACCTTGGTGAGCTGGGAGCCGATGTGCATGTGGACGCCCACCACCTCGATGCCGGGAAGCCGCGCGGCCTTCCGGTATTCCTCCACGGCCTGAGCCATGGGGATTCCGAACTTGCTGGACCGCAGTCCGGTCGAGATGTACGGGTGGGTCTGGGGATCGACGTCGGGGTTCACGCGGAGCGCGACGGGCGCCCGGGCGCCAAGCTCCTGGGCCACGCGGTCCAGCAGCGCGAGCTCGGCGGGGGACTCCACGTTGAACATCAGGATGTCGGCCTTCAGGGCGTCCCGCATCTCCTCCCGGGTTTTCCCGGGGCCGGCGTAGATGATTTTCTTCGGTTGGACTCCGGCCTTGAGGGCGCGGAACAGCTCGCCGCCGGAGAAGACTTCGGCGCCGGCTCCCTCGCGCGCCAGGGTTGCGACGACGGCCAGATTCGCATTGGCCTTCATGGCGTAGGCGATCAGATGCGGGTGGCTCCGAAGGGCGGCGTCGTAGGCGCGGTAATTCTCCACGAGCGCGGCGCGCGAATAGACGTACGTCGGGGTGCCGACGGCGTCGGCGACGGTGCGGAGGGGAGTGGACTCGCAGTGGAGCTCCCCGTTTCGGTATTCGAAGTGCGGCATGGCGGCGTCGCTCCTGCCTGGTTCTCGGTGACCGTAGCACGCGCCTCGGGGGAAGTCAAGGCACGGTGGCGCCGGCGGGCTGGGAGCGCGCGCTCTCGTTGGGGCGGATCGCGCGGTCGACGGCCGTGACGACGTACGAGTAGGTCTTGGCGCGCTCCACGGTGCGGTCGATGTAGGTCGTGGTGGTGATCGGCGTTGGCGTCAGGCGGACGTAGGCGGCGCCGGGGGCCTCGGCGCGATACACGAGGTAGCCCGCGACGTCGTCCTCCGCGCTCGCGCTCCACGCCAGGCGCACCGCGGTCTCCGCGGGCACGGCCACCAGGCTCCCCGGCGGGGCGGGCGGCGTCAGGTCCACCGGGGTGGCGCCGGCGATCGCGGAGGGCGTGCTCCGCGCCCGTCCGCCGGGCTCCGTCCTCACGGCGCGCACCGCGTAGTAGTACGTCTGCTCGTTCGTGAGCCCGCGGTCGGTGAAGTCCCGGGCGGCGATGGCCTCCGGCGTGAGGGGCGCGAAGGGCCCCGCCGGGCTCGAGCCGCGCAGCACTTCGTACCCGAGGGTCGCCGGCGCGGGAGACCCGTCCACGAGGCGGGCGGGCGCCGCCCAGGCGAGGCGCGCCTCGCCCTCCCCCGCGGTCGCAGTCAGCCCGTCGGGGGGACGGGGCGCGGCGAGGAAGGGCACCAGGACTCGCGGCGAGGGGGGGCTGGAACGGCCGATCGAGTCCACGGCCGTCAACACGTACACGTAGCGTCGCCCGACGGTGAGCTTCTCACGGTCCGCCCAGGTCGCGCGGGGGCCCTCGATCGTCGCGGGGGCCGGCTCGGCGAGGCGGATGGCCGCGATCTCGTCGTAGCCGACGACTTTTCCCCAGGAGAGCATGGCGGGCTTGGGCTCACCGTCCCCGGCGTCCTCGCGGCGGTAGATCCGGATCGTCGTCAGATCCTTGAGCCGCGTGCCGTCGGCGCGCGTCCCGGGGTTGCTCCAGCTAAGGATGACGGCCGATCCTTCCACCAACCCCGAGAGGTCAGAGACGGCGACGGGGACCCGTCGCTCGGGCGCCACGGGCGGGCCCTTCTTTCCGCAGCCCGCCACCGCCACCGCCAGGAGCGCCACAATCAGGGGGAGCGCGAACGCGCCGGCCCGCGGGTGGCGCGGGGAACGGGGAGCCCCGCGGCGCGGAGCGGACCGCGTAAGGCCGCTGGAGTTCGGCAATGGCCGGTGACGCGGTGTAGAGTTCCGGGTCGGCGGGAGCGAGCACCGTGGGGCTGTTCCCGGCGACAGGACCCGCGGGCCGGCGTTCCCGCGACAGCGCATCACAGGCCCTCCGCCGCCAGCGCCTTGGCTTCGGCCAGGGCTCGGCGGACAGCCTCGGGCGCCGTCCCGCCGCTGACCGCGCGGGCCCGGAGCGAGGCCTCCACGCTGATCGCCTGGAACACGTCGGCGACGAAGAGCGGGGAAAAGCGCTTCAGTTCTTCGAGCGAGAGCGCCTCGAGGGCGCGCTTCGTCTCGATGGCGTGGCGCACGACGCCGCCCACGACCTCGTGGGCCTGCCGGAAGGGCAGCCCCTTCCGGACGAGGTAATCGGCCAGGTCCGTGGCCGTGGAGTAGTCGGCGCCGGCGGCCTCGCGCATCCGCTCGGCGTTGAAGGTGAGGCTCGCCAGCATGGGCGGGAGCACGCCCAGGATCGCCTCGAGGGCGTCCACGGTGTCGAAGAGCGGCTCCTTGTCCTCCTGCATGTCGGAGTTGTAGGCGAGCGGCAGGCCCTTCAGCGTGGTCAGAACCGCGAGCAGGTTGCCGTACAGGCGCCCGCACTTGCCCCGGATCAGCTCCGCCACGTCGGGGTTCTTCTTCTGCGGCATGATCGACGAGCCGGTGGCGAAGGCGTCCGAGAACTCGACGAACCCGAACTCCGCCGTGGCCCAGAGGGTGAGGTCCGCCGCCAACCGGCTCCAGTGCATCCCGAGGATCGCGGCCGCGCTCAAAAACTCCAGGAGAAAGTCCCGATCGCTGACGGCATCCAGGCTGTTGGACGATGGCCGGGCGAAGCCGAGGTCCCGGGCGAGCGCGTCGCGGTCGATGGCGAAGGCGGTCCCCGCCAGCGCTCCCGAGCCCAGGGGCAGGACGTTCACGCGCCCCAGGCAGTCCCTGAAGCGCTCGCGATCGCGCTGCAGCATGAAGACATACGCGAGCACGTGGTGCGAGAGGAGGATTGGCTGGGCGCGCTGCAGGTGCGTGTAGCCGGGCATGGGAACGTCCAGGTGCTCCTCCGCCCGGCGGATCAGCGCCGACTGGACCTCGCGGAGCCCCCGGTCGATCCGGCCGATCACGTCCCGGAGGTACAGCCGTTCGTCGAGCGCGATCTGGTCGTTGCGCGAGCGGCCGGTGTGGAGCTTCCCACCGACCGCCCCCGCTTTCTCCTGGAGCCGCCGCTCGATGTTCATGTGGATGTCTTCCAGTTCCGGCCTGAACGGGAAGGCACCGGCCGCGAGCTCTTGCCCGACCTCGTCCAGTCCCCCGAGGATCTGGGCCAGTTCCTCCTTGGTGAGCAGGCCGGCCCGGTGGAGCGCCCGCGCCCACGCCCGGCTCCCCTCGAGGTCGTAGGGCCAGAGCCGGCGGTCGAAGCCGAGGGAGGCCGTGAAGCGCTCGGCGGCGGGGTCGGTGGGTCCGGTGAAGCGACCGCCCCAGGGCTTCCCGCGCGGTGGCGGTCCAGCCATGTCAGGCCCGCTGCTGCGCCGGTGCTCCGGCGCCAAGAAGCAGATGCGCGATTTCCCCCATGATCCTGCGGGTGACCTCCTGCCGGAGGGCGCGCGGGATCCGCGCCTCCCGGCGGATCCTCGCGAACGAGAGCGTGCGCCCGAACCGAACGGTCAGTGGATAGGGCCGCGGCAGGTGCCATCGCCGCTCCGCCAGGGCCTCGTAGGTCCCCAGAAGGCCCACGGGGACCACCGGCACGCCGGCCCGGAGGGCGATCAGCGCCACGCCCGGTTGGCCCTGGACGAGCCGTCCCTCCAGCGAGAAGGGGCCCTCGGGAAAAATTCCGATCACGCCCCCGTCCTCGAGCACCCGGAGGGTGCGCTTGATCGCGCCCGGATCGGGTCGCTCCAGGTTGATGGGGATCGAGCCCACGTGGCGGTAGAAGGGCGGGTGGAGCGGCGTGGCACGGTAGACGCTCGGCATCACGAGAAAGGCGATCTTCTGCGGGACCGCGACGGCGAGGACCACTCCGTCCAGGTAGTTGTGATGGTTGGCCGCCAGGATGAACGGCCCGCCGGCCGGCAGGTGCTCGGCGCCCTCCACGCTGAGGCTGAACGCCCGGTCGAGAATCGGTCGGCACGCGTTCCTGAGGATGCGGTACAGGAGGGGGAAGGGCGAGGGCGCGACCGCTTGAAGGGACGAGGTTCCTTCCCGCAGCATGACAGGTGTTTTAGCACTCCCCCGGAGCGCTGACAAGGCCGGGGCTATCTGGTCACTCGCTGGGATGCGAAGGTTATCGGCACGGCGGTTACTTGGCGGTCCGCGCCAGCCTATACCGCGCCACCGCGGAATTGTGCTCTTCCAGCGTGACCGAGAAGTGGTGGCGATCGCCGCCCGTGGAGACGAAGTAGAGGTAGGGCGCTTTGGCCGGATTCAGGGCAGCCCGGATCGCCGCCCTGCCGGGGCTGGCGATGGGGCCCGGGGGGAGGCCGGGGAAGCGGTACGTGTTGAAGGGCGAGTTCGCCTGGAGGTCGGCCCGGGTGAGCGCCCGGCGCTCCTTGCCGACGGCGTACTGGACCGTGGGGTCGGCCTGGAGCGGCATCTCCCGCCGCAGGCGGTTCCAGAAGACGGCCGAGATGAGGGGCCGCTCCTGCGGCGCGATGGCCTCCCTCTCGATGATGGAGGCCAGCGTCAGGAGCTGGTGGAGCGTGAGGCCCCTGGCCTCGGCCTGGGCCAGGATCTCGGGGGTCACCTGCTCGCGCAGGCGCTGGACCATCCGGGCCAGCATCTCCTCGGCGGTCATGCCCTTGATGAAATGGTAGGTGTCGGGGAAGAGGTAGCCCTCCAGGCTCTCCGCCTCGATGCCGAGCGAACGGAGGAAGCTCGGGTACCCGGCCAGCCCCAGCACCTCTTGGGTTGTCGCCAGTTTCTCCGCTTCGAGAAGGCGCGCGAGTTCTTGCACCGTGCCGCCTTCGTAGAAGACCACCATGTGCTTCTTGACCTTCCCTTCCTCGAGCAGCGACAGGATAAGGAGCGTGGTGGCGTTCCGGGGGATCTCGTACTCGCCGGCCTTGAGGCTCCGCGCGCTCCCGCGGAGCGTGCTCAGCACGGCGAAGCCGAGGGGGCTCCGGATCACGCCCGCCTGCTCCAGCGTCCGCGCGACACTGAGCACCCCCAGGTGGGCCGGAATCTCCACCACCTGGGGCCCGGCCTGCAGCGCGGGGGCCGGCACCAGCAGCCACCAGCCCTGAAGAGCGAGAAAGACGAGCCAGGCCAGCACGGCCGTGCCCAGGAGGGTCTTTCCCCCCAGGCCGGGCCTCTGGTTCGGATCGGCCCAGATCTTCAGAAGACGCGGTCGCTCCATCATAATTTTGTTTTATTTTACGGGGGGTTCGACTCAGAGTCAACCATTCCGGTTGCTCGGCGCCTCGGATTGGTTATAATGGCGCCTCGGGGGTCAATGATGCTCGATCTACAGCTTCCCACGCGCCACGAGTGGCAGGTCCGCGAGCCCGCTTACGGACGGCTCGCCCTGGAGCCCTTCGAGCCCGGCTTCGCGCTCACCGCGGGCAACGCCTTTCGCCGGGTGCTCCTTTCCTCGATCCACGGGGCCGCGCCCACCTGGGTCAAGATCGAGGGCGTCCTCCACGAGTTCTCCTTCCTGCCCGGGGTGACGGAGGACACCCTGGACATCATCCTGAATCTCCGCAAGGTGGTGTTCGCGCTCCACCTCAACCGGCCCAAGATTCTCCGCCTCAAGGCCCAGGGGCCCAAGGTCGTCAAGGCGGGAGACTTCGAGCCGGACGCCGACGTGGAGATCCTGACCCCCGACGTCCCGCTCGCGACGCTGGACAAGGACGGCGTCCTGGAGATGGAGGTATGCATCGAGCGGGGTCGGGGCTACGTGGCGGCGGAGAAGCGGGAGCCCGAGGCGCTCCCCATCAACGCGGTCCTCATGGACGGCAACTTCAGCCCCATCCTGCGGGTGAACTTCCACGTGGAGCCGATCAAGGGAGCCTCGGGCGGCCAGGAGCGGCTCATCCTCGAGACGTGGACCAACGGCAGCGTCTCGCCGGAGACGGCAGTGGGCGAGGCCTCGCGGATCCTGCAGGACCACTTCGAGCTCCTGATCCAGTTCCCGCAGGGCCTACCGGTGGAGGAAGAGGTGGAGCGGGAGGTTCCCGTCCGGGCCGAGCTGAACGAGAACCTCTTCCGGAGCGTGGACGAGCTCGAGCTGTCGGTCCGCGCGTCCAACTGCCTGAAGACGGCCAGCATCCGCACCATCGCCGACCTCGTGCAGAGGACCGAGCCCGAGCTCTTGAAGACGAAGAACTTCGGGAAGAAGTCGCTGAACGAGATCAAGACGATCCTGGGCGAGATGGGGCTGAGGCTGGGCCTGCAGCTGGATCCCGAGGAGCTGGAGCGGCTGCGCGCCCAGTACGAGCGCTCCCTCGAGACGTAGTTGGAGTCCTCTTCCCCCCTCACCCTACCTCTCCCCACTGGGGAGAGGAGAAGAGGTGAGGGGCATCTGAGGAGGGTAGGGTGAGGGGGCCGTGCATTTAACGCGCCTTCAGGCGGCCCTCCTCGTCTCGCTCGTGGCCGGCGTTCTCGTCCTGCCCCCGCTCGGCCAGCGGATCAAACGGCGTCCCGCTGGCCCGCTTCCTCGTGGAGAAAGGCTGGCGGGAGTACGAGGTGAGGATTCCGAAGGACCGGCTCCGCCCGGGCGCCGATGAGCTCGGGTTCCGCTTCGCCTATGCCGTCGACGGCGTCAGCAGTGACCGGAGACTTCTGAATGACTAGGTGCGGGTCCGGAGGAAGAGCGAGACGCCGACGCCGGCGAAGACGATGTTCGCGGTCCAGGCGGCCAGCAGCGGCGGCAGGAGATCCGCCTTGGCGAAGGACTGGGCGAGCGAGGTCACCACCCAGTAGCCCAAGGCAAGGACGATGGCGAGAGCGATCCCGAGGACGCGTCCGCCCTGGGGCCACTGGAGCGCCAGCGGGATCGCGACGAAGACGAGGATCACGTGGATGAGGGGGAAGGAGAGCTTCGAGTAGAGCTGGACGAGGTACTTCTCCACCTGGTGGCCGCTTTCCCTGAGCTTGTTGACGTAGTCGCGCAGGTCGCGGAAGCTCATCGTCTCCGGCGGCTGCTGGGACTGGGTGAACGTCTCGATCGATTCCTCGAGCTCGAGCGACGTGAGCGTGAACGGCACCGCCTCCACGCTTCCCTCGGGCGTGAACTCCCGGAACATCCCGCGCTCGAATTCCCACCCATGCCTCGTCCAGTGCGCCCGCGCCGCATCGAGCCGGCCGAGGAAGCGGAAGTTTGGATCGATCTCCAGGATGGTCACCCCGTCCATCTGCTGGCCCGCCGGGTCCAGGAGCTCGATCCGGTAGAAGCGCGCGTCCGAGCTCCGGTACCAGATCTGAGTCCGTCGCTGGAGGTGGCGCGGCAGCTGGCCGCGGATCTTGACCCGATCGACCTCTTCCCCCATGGCGTTCAGGCCGGGGAGGAGCGTTTCCTGGAAGATCACGGAGCCGGCGCTGAGCGCGAAGGCGAGGAGCACGATCGGGGAGCTGACCCGGTACAGACTGACCCCCGCGGCCTTCAGCGCGGTCAGCTCGTGCTGGCGGCTCAGGGCGAGGAACAGGAAGACGGTGGACACCAGGACGATCAGGGGAAGCCCCTCGTAGAGGGCCGCCGGGAGGCGGTAGACGAAGTGCTCCAGGATGTAGAGCAGGGGGGGCTTGACGCGGAAATACCGGTCGAGGCTCCGGAGGAGGTCCACGACGATGAAGAGCACCGCGCCGACGCCGACGCCGTACCCCAGGTAGGTGAGGAACTCGCGGAGGAGGTAGCGGTCCACCAGGTAGCTGGAGTCCCGGGGCGCCCAGAACGGCCGCGCGCGGCTGCGCCGGACCGAGCGGCCCAGCGTCGGCGCCGGCCGCCGCCGGCCGAGCCGCAGGCGCCGGAAGAGGCTCGCCCCTTCCCGGGGGACCTGGACGGCGCTGGCCCGCAGCAGAACGAGGCCGACGACGCCGAACAGCACGTTCGGGATCCAGATCGCGACCGCTGGCCGCAGCCGCCGCGCCAGGGCGAGGTCCTCGAGCGTCGTGAGGAGCAGGTAGTACGTGACCACGATGACGAGGCTTCCCACCAGGGCCAGGCTGCGGCCGCCCCGGCGGGCCCGGATTTCCAGGGGAAACCCCACCATCAGGAAGACCACGGCGGCCAGAGGGAAGGCGAAGCGCTTGTGGAACTCCGTGAAGTGCGGCGTGGCGATCTGCCCCTGGCCCGCCAGATCGCGCGCCGTGTAGAGCAGCTCGAACAGGCCCAGATCCTTCTCGGGCTTGTCGATCCGGGGCGCGCTCTTGAGCGGGCTCTCCACGGAGAGGTTCATGTCGTAGAGCGCGAACGTCGTGTGGCGGTAGCGCGCCGGGTCGCCGACGTCGGACTCGTGGATCGCCCCGTCGATGAGCCGGAGGGTGATGCGCCGGTTCTCCTGGTCGGTGAAGAGCCGCCCCTGGCGCGCGCTGATGAGCCGGGAGAGCTTCGGGTCCCGCTCGTCGGCCACGAGAAGGCCGCGCAGCCCGACCTGGGACGCCGACACCTCCTCCACGTAGATGACGAACTGGCCGAAGGCGGTGTTGAACACCCGGTCCTTGATCCCCGTGGAGGCCCGGGCCTGGAGGATCGTGAAGAGCTGGCGCTGGAAGGCGGTGTTCGCCCACGGGTTCAGGGCCAGCGTCAGGACGGCGGTCAGGGCCGTGACGACCAACCCGGCCGCCAGGAAGGGCATGAAAAGCCGCAGCGGGCTCACCCCCGAGGCTTTGAGCGCCACGACCTCGAGGTCGTAGGCCATCCGCCCCGTCACCAGCAGCACCGCCACCAGGAAGGCGATGGGCAGCGTGTGGGCCAGGAAGGACGGCAGCATGTAGAGGAGGAGCTGGAGGACAAGGTGGAAGGGCACGCCCTTGGTCACCACCAGGTCGGTGAGCTGGTAGATCCGGTCGATGGTCAGGAAGAAGGTGAAGAGGCCGACCCCCAGCAGGAACGGGGCGGTCAACTCCCGGAAGACATAGCGATCGAGCAAACGGATCACGATCAGCCCTTCGACATCCTCACGATGAGCAGGCTCTCTGTTCCGACTCGTATTTCGTCCAGAATACGGACTTCCGGGGGCGTCTTCTCCCGCTCCATCATGGAGAGCCCACGCTTGTCACATATTATCGCAGGTATTCATCCCGGCAGAAACGAGCCTCGGCTCTCGGGGAGCCCGCCGTTCCGGTGTCGGTCCAGCGCCTCCCGGATGATCGGCGGGACGTTGGTCGACGGGAGCTCATGGTACCGGAAGAGACAGGTGGCCCGCCCCTCGCGAACCACATGCGCCGGCCACAGCCCGGTCACGGCGGAGACGAAGAACCAGTAGCGGACGACCCGCTGCCAGAACTCGGAGTGGCGGTCCACCTGCCGGAAGAGGCGGACCTCGGGGAGCTGGAGCCCGCGCTCCTCCGAAATCTCCCGCAGGCCGGCTTCGGGCGTTTCGCCCTCTTCCAGGGCGCCGCCGAACAGGGACCAGATTCCGCGGGCGGGAATCCCGGGGATGTCGTCCCGGAGCTGCAGGACGTAGGCGCCATCGACGAGCAGGATGGCGTGGGCGATCTCCTTCGGGGCTCCCAGCATCGCTGTTCAGATAGCATGCTTGCGGCGCGCGGTCAACGCGGACAGATTGGGCTCGGCTTCTCGATCAGCCTCGCCCAGGCGGCGCTCGGGGCAGGTCAGGCAGGTCAAACCCCCCTGGTACTCTCATCCTGGCGCCGTCGCGGTCGGTGCGGTAGATCCGCGCGCCGGCCTGGCCCAGGCGCTCTACTACCTCCGGAGTGGGGTGGTTGGAGCAAGAGTTCTTCGAGCTCCAGCGCTACGGCGCCCGACAGGCCCGGAAGAAAGGAATCCTGACCGACGGCGACGGTCGTGACGACTCAGCCGCACCTGCACCTGCTCGCCGATGAGCCGGACAACAGAATTCTCGAATGCGCCGCGCTCGCCAAAGCCGACGTGATCGTGAGGGGTGACCCGCATCGTAACGCTCGCCGGTTTCCTGCGGCTCCTCGAGGGAGAGTAACTTCGGGGTGTCGGCTGTCGGGTCGGCAGGGCTGTCCTCCTGGGCGTTAGGGCGCGGCGTCCAGCCGGTAGCTCTC
>LDXP01000052.1 GCA_001443385.1 Candidatus Rokubacteria bacterium CSP1-6 | reverse complement strand
GCGCTGGCCAAGGGCCTGGGCGTGGCGGATCGCGTGGTCTTCCCGGGGCAGGTCCACGACGCCGACCTCCCCGCCCTCTACAGTGCGTGCGCCCTCTTCGTCCTTCCGTCCCTCGAGGAGGGCTTCGGGCTTCCGGCCCTCGAGGCGATGGCCTGCGGGGCCGCGGTGGTCGCAGCCGACCGGGCGGCGATTCCGGAGGTCGTGGGGGACGCGGGGGTCCTCGTGGATCCCGAGGACGAGGCCGCGATCACCGCGGCTATCACCCGGGTCCTCTCGGCTCCCGAGCTCCGAGAGAGCCTGGGCCGCCGAGGGCTCGAACGGGCGCGGGAGTTTCCCCCCGATCGGACGGCCGGCGCGGTGCTCGCGCTGCTCCGCCAGGTGAGCGGGACGCAATGACCGCGGCCGTGCGAGCCGCAGGACGTCGCGGGGCTGGGGCCCCGCCGTGCGAGGCGAGCCGATGAGCGCAGTGGCCCCCGGCCCCCGGCCCTGTCCACTCTGCGCAGGCACCGAGCTGGCGCCCGTGTTCTATCCCCCGCTGGTCCGGTGCGGCGGCTGCGGTCTCGTCTTCCGGAACCTCGCGGGGTTGCAGGAGAGGGTCAGGGAAGGTTTCGACACGATCTACTCCCAGCCGGCGCTCGACCAATGGGTCCAGGCGCGGCGGAGCAGGCTCTACCGGGAGTTTCTGGCCCGCTATCACGCCGCGCCCGGGCGGAATCGCCTCGTCGATGTCGGCTGCGGGGCGGGCCAGTTCTTGGCGCTCGCCAGGGAGCAAGGGTGGGAGGTGATGGGGATCGAGATCGCCGAGGCCGGCGTCCAGGCGGCGCGCGCCGCCGGATTGCTGGTCCGCGTCGGGTCGCTCCCGGCCGTGGCGCTGCCCGAGTCTTCCTTCGACGTCGTCACCTTCTGGAACGTGTTGGACTGCGTGCCTGACCCGGTGGAGCAGCTCAAGGCCGCAAAGCGCGCGCTCGTGCCCGGCGGGATGTTCTTCGCGCGCGTCAACAACCTGGCGTTTCACGCCGCCTTGTACCGGGCCAACCGGCTTCTCCGGCCGCGCCCGCGCCTGGCGGACCTCTTCCTGCGGCAGTACATCTTCAACCAGATCAGCTTCGACCGCCGGACCCTTCGCCGGGCGTTGGAGCAGGCGGAGTTCCGGCGGATTCGGATCGTCAACAGCCCTCCGGTCTACGGCGATCCCTATCGGACCGGGCCGCCGGCGTATGAGATGGCGATCGAACTGTCGAAGCGGTCGGTTTACGGTCTCGCGTGGCTCATGGCGTCCTTGACGGGAGGACGGTTGCTCTGGGCGTCCTCGCTCACGGCCGAAGCGGTGAACGAAGGTGGATAAGCTCCGGATCCTCGTGGTGGCGGATGTCTCCCCCCTCGAACCCCACGGCGGCGCGTCCCGGGTCCTGAGGGAGCAGAGCCAGCGGCTGGCGGCCCGCGGCCACGAGGTGACGGTCTTCAGCCGTCAGCCCGAGATCTCCGTCCAAACCGAGAGCGAGGTGAAGGGCGTGAGCGTGCGGCACTATCCCGTGAGCCGGGCTCACGCGCTGGCCTTTTTCTGGTCCTCCATCGCCGGCGCCCGCCGCGCGTACCGGGACACCCTCGCCGGCCGGCCCTGGGACCGGGTCATTCTCCATCAGCCGCTGTCGGCGGTGGGGGTGCGCCGCCTGCTCCCGCGCGCGGCCCCGCGCATCTACATGTTTCTCTCTCCAGCCTCGGCGGAGTACCGTCTCCGCGCCGAGCACCCGTCGGGGCGGCGGTCGCTCCTCCTGGCGCCCCTGGCGGCGGCGCTGCTCCGCCGGGTCGAGTACGCCGCGTTCCGGACGGCGCAGCGGGTCGTCGTCATGAGCGATTACATGCGGGGCAAGCTCGCCGCCGTGCACCCCCGCGGGACGCCTCCCGTCGTCGTCATCCCCGGGGGCGTGGACCTCCGCCACTTCCGCCCGGCCGAGGACCGGATGGCCGTCCGGCGGGCGCTCAGGCTTCCCGCTGACCGCCTCCTGCTGCTGACCGTGCGTGACCTCCACCCGCGCATGGGGCTGGAGGCCCTGGTGGAGGCTGTGGGCGCGCTTCGCGAGGCCCTTCCCCTGATGCTTGTGGTCGGCGGGCAGGGCCCGCTCAGGACCGCGCTCGAGGCCCAGGTCGGTCGAATGGGTCTCGCCGACCACGTCAGGTTCGCCGGCCACATCGCCGAAGCCGACCTGCCCCGGTACTATCAGGCCGCCGACTGCTTCGTCCTGCCGACGCGCGCCCTGGAAGGGTTCGGCCTCGTCACCGTAGAGGCGCTGGCCTGCGGGACCCCGGTGCTGGGGACGCCGGTCGGCGCCACCCCGGAGATCCTGGCGCCGCTGGCACCGGAACTGCTCACCGACGACGCTTCTGCTGAGGCCCTGGCGAACGGCATCCGTCGGGTGGCGCCCCTGCTCCGCGACGACGCCTTCCGCGCCCGCTGCCGGGCCCACGCCGAGGCCCATTACGACTGGGAGACGGCGGTGGACCGGCTCGAGGACCTGCTTGTGGGCCTCTCACCCGGAGCGGAGGGATGACCGTCCTTCACCTGATCACGCGAGTGACCCTTGGCGGAACGGCCTCGGACATCATCGATTCGGTCCTTGCGACGTCCCACGGGGGCTTTCCCACGATCCTCGCCACCGGGGTCGACGAGGGGGAAATTTCGATGGTGGAAGAGGCGCGGGCTCGGGGGTGTCGAGTGGAGGTGATCCGGGAGCTCCGCAGGGACATCTCGCCGGTGAAGGACCTGGTCGCCCTCTGGCGGATCGTTCGGCTGCTCCGGCGGGAGCGCGTCACGCTCCTGCACACCCATACCTCCAAGGCCGGCTTTCTCGGGCGCCTGGCGGCCGGGCTGGCCCGGACGCCCCTCGTGGTGCACACGCCCCACGGCCACATCTTCTACGGCTACTACGGGCGCGCCCTGACCGCGCTCTTCGTCCTGCTGGAACGGATCGCCGCGCCGCTGACCGACCGCATTGTCGTCCTGACAGAGCAGGAGCTGGAGGAGCATCTCGAGCGCCGGATCGGGCGGCGCGAGCAGTTCGCCGTGATTCCGAGCGGGGTGAATCTGCCGGCGCTGCGGGCCCAGGCGCCGCCCCGCGAGGAGGCGCGCCGCCGCCTCGGCGTGGCGGCCGACTGCCTGCTCCTCGTCGGAGTGGGCCGGCTGGTGCCAATAAAAGGGTTCGACGTGCTCGTGCGCGCGCTTCCCGCCATCGTGAAGGAGGCGCCGGCGGCGCGGCTCTGCCTCGTGGGGGACGGTCCCGATCGCCCCGCGCTGGAAGCCGAGGCCCGCGCCCTCGGGGTGGCGGATCGCGTGCTGCTCGCCGGCGCCCACGAGGAGGTGGCCCCATTCCTCGCCGCCGCCGACCTGCTCGTCGCGCCTTCCCGGAACGAAGGGCTGGGGAAAGCCCTCGTGGAAGCCATGGCGCTCGGGCTCCCCGTCGTGGCGACGCGCGTCGGCGGGATCCCGGCGGTCGTGGCCGACGGGCAGACCGGCAGCCTGGTTCCACCCGACGATCCTCCGGCCCTGGCCCGCGCGGTGGGCGCGCTGCTCAAGGACCCGGAGCTCCGGCGGCGCGCGGGGGAGGCCGGTCGCCGGAGGGCTGAGCAGTTCTCGCTCGCGGCGATGGAGTCCCGGCTGCTCGGTCTCTACCGCGAGCTGTGTGCTCGGAAGGGGCTGGCGTGACCCGGCCCCTCGTCGCGCTGCTGGGCATTCTGTTGCTCCCGCTGGCAGCGCGGGGGGAGACGCTCCGGCCCCTGCCGGCCGTCCTCCACGTCCATTCCACCTTCTCCACCGGGGATCTCCCGCTGGACCGGCTTGTGATGGAAGCCCGTGCGCGCGGCTTGGAGGCGGTGCTCCTGAGCGAGAATTACCTCCTCCGCGTGGAGTACGGGCTCTGGCCGTTCCGGGCGGCCACGCGCGTGGTCCACGAGGAGCCCTCGGTGCTCTCCCGCGGCGTCGAAGCCTACCTGGCGCAGGTGTCGGAGGTGCGCCGGCGCTTTCCCGAGATGCTGATCGTGCCCGGGGTGGAGGTGATCCCCCACTACCACTGGACGGGGAGCCCCCTCACGGGCGACCTGACGCATCACGACCTCCAGAAGAACCTCCTCGTCTTCGGGATCACCGACCCCGCCGACCTCAAGCGGCTCCCGAGCACGGGCAATCCGTACCTCGCCCGCCGCACCGTCGGCTCCCTCGTGGAGGCCCTCCCCGGGCTGCTCGTGCTCCCGGGGCTCTGGCTCATCCTCGTCAAGCGGCGGCGCCTGCTGCGGGTCGGAGGATTCACGATCGTGGAGCGCCGGCGCCGCTGGCTTCCGGGCGCGCCGCTGGTCGTCCTCGGCGTCCTCGCGCTGCTCCAGGCGTTTCCTTTCACCGAGGACCCGCTGAGCCCATATCATCCGGACTCGGATCTGGCGACCTACCAGGCGCTGATCGATCAGGTTGAGGCGCGCGGGGGCGTCAGCGTCTGGTCCTTGCCGGAGGCCCGGGACGCCTTCGAGTCCAGCTTCCTCGGCTTGAGGGTTCGGGGGAGGACCGACCCCTATCCGGACGATCTCGTCCGCACGTTCCGCTACACCGCCTTCGGGGCCGTCTATGAGGACACCTCGCGGTTCGCCACCCCGGGCGGCACGTGGGACTACCTCCTCGGCAAGTATCTCTCGGGCGAGCGGACCCGTCCGCCGTGGGCTGTCGGGGAGTCTGGCTTCCACGGCTTCGCCGGGGGCAAGCGGGTAGAAAGTATCCAGACGGTCTTTCTCGTCGGCGAGAAGAGCGAGGCCGCGCTCCTGGCGAGCTTCCGCGCCGGCCGGATGTACGCGCTCAGCCGCACGCTGGCCTATGCGCTGGCGCTCCAGTCCTTCAGCGTCCGTCAGGGGGAGGCGGAAGCGCGGTCGGGCGAAACGCTCCAGGGGGGCGCGGCGGCCCCGCTCGACATCCAGGTGGGCGTGGACGCCTCGGACGGCGGGGAGTATCCCCTGCGGGCGTTCCTCATGAGGAACGGCCAGATCATCCAGGTGTGGATGGGGAAGACGCCGCTGCGCGTCGTTCACCGGGAGCCTGCGAGCGCAGCCCCGGCCTACTACCGGCTCGAAGTCCGGGGCCCGTGGCCGCACCAGATCCTCACCAACCCGATCTTCGTCAAGCCCCGGCCGGCGCCGTGAAGGTGGCCATTCACCAGCCGCAGTATCTGCCGTGGCTCGGCCATTTCGCCAAGCTGGCCGCCGCGGACTGCTGGATCTTCCTCGACACGGTCCAGTACGAGAAGAACGGCTGGCAGAATCGCAATCGGATCAGGACGCCGCGCGGCGCCCAGTGGCTCACGGTTCCGGTGAAGGCGTCGCTGGGGACCTTGATACGCGATGTCGTCATTGACGCGCGTCAACCCTGGCAGAGGAAGCATTTGGAAGCCCTGCGGGTCAACTACGCGCGGGCGCCACACTTTGCCCGCTACTTCGGCGACCTGGAGCAGCTCCTGAGGCGCCCCTGGCGCCTGCTCGCGGATTTGAACGTGGAGGTCACCCGGTTCCTGGCCGGGGCCCTGGGGCTCTCTCGCCGGATGGTGCGGGCCTCCGAGCTTCCCGCCGCCAGCGCGGACCCGACGGGGCGGCTCCTGGACCTCTGCCGGGCCGTCGGCGCCGACACCTACCTCGCCGGACAGGACGGCGCCCGGTACATGGACCTGGAGCAGTTCCGGGCCGGCCGGGTCGCCGTCTCAGGCCAGGAATACCAGCACCCGACGTACACCCAGCTGGATGGGGAATTTCTTCCATTTTTGTCGGTAGTTGACTTATTATTGACCCACGGTGAATCCAGCCTCGAGATCCTCCGCCAAGGGGATCGCTGGACACCCCTGGTGACGATTACCCCATGAACATCCTGGCCATCGGCGCTCATCCCGACGACATCGAGTTCGGGTGCGGCGGCACCCTGTCGGCCTATTCCGGGGCCGGACACCAGGTCTTCCTCTTCGTGGCCTCCCGGGGGGAGTACGGCGGCGACCCCGAGGTGAGGCAAAAGGAGCAGGAGGAGTCGGCCCGGATCATCGGCGCCCAGGAGGTCTTCTGGGGCGGCTACGCGGACACGGAGGTCCCGCTCAACCGCGAGCTGATCATTAAGCTGGAAATGGTCATCAAACAGGCCCGGCCCGACATGATCTTCGTGAACTATTTCGACGATACCCACCAGGACCACCGCAACCTGGCCCAGGGCACGCTCTCCGCGACCCGCTACATCCCGAACTTCCTCTTCTTCGAGGTCCCCACCACCCAGAACTTCACCGCCAACTGCTACGTGGACATCCAGCGCGTGCTGGGAAAGAAGCTGGCCTGCCTGGAAGCCCACCGCTCCCAGGTGGCGAAGACCAACATCGAGGACCTCACCATCCTGGAGAGCGCGGTCTCCTGCGCCAACTTCCGCGGGATCCAGGGGCGGGTGCGGTACGCTGAGGCGTTTCAGTCCGTGCGTCTGCTCCTTCCTATCTAGGCTGCGGGGCCGCCCGCTGCCAAATGATTCCCCACTCCCGGCCCACTCTCTCCGAGGCCGACGCCGAGGCGGTCACCCGCGTGGTGCTCTCGGGGCAGATCGCTCAGGGGCGGGAAGTGGAGGCCTTCGAGCGGGAGGTAGCCGCCTTTGCGGGGCAGCGCGACGCCGTGGCCGTGAGCTCGGGAACCGCCGCCCTCCACCTGGCGCTGCTGGCGCTTGGGGTGGGACCCGGCGCCGAGGTGGTGATTCCCACCTACGTGTGCGATGCTCTCCACCACGCCGTCACCCACACGGGAGCGACGCCGGTGCTGGCCGACGCCGACCCGGCGACCCTCAGCCTCGCCCCCGACGACGTCAAGCGCCGGCTCACCGCCCGGACGAAGGCGATCATCCTCCCCCACGCGTTTGGCCTCGCGGCCGGCGTGGAGGCATTCCTGGCCATGGGCGTGCCACTGCTCGAGGACTGCGCTCAGGCCATTGGCGCCCTGGACGGCGGCCGCCCCGTGGGGACCCGCGGCGCCCTGGCGGTGTTCTCCTTTTACGCGACGAAGATGCTCACCACGGGCGAAGGCGGGATGGTGGCGGGAAGCGACCCGGCGCTCCTCGCCCGGGTCCGCGACCTCCGGGAGTACGACGAGCGGGAAGACCTGGCCCCCCGCTTCAACTACAAGCTGACCGATCTGGGAGCCGCGCTGGGCCGCTCCCAGCTGGCTCGCCTCCCTGAATTCATCGCGCGGCGCCGCGCCCTTGCCGAGGCCTACCGCCGGGGGCTGGCCCGGGCGGCCTGCCAGCTGCCGCCCGACGCCGGCGGTGGGCGGCATGTGTACCACCGCTTCGTGATCGGCGTCCAGCCTCCGCTGGACTCGCTCATCAAAGGCCTGGCGGCGCGCGGCGTCCAGTGCCGGCGCCCCGTCTTCCGGCCGCTCCACCGCGCCCTGGGGCGCGAGGGGTTCCCACAGGCCGACGCCCTCTGGGAGAGCTCCCTGTCGATTCCCTGCTTCCCGGCGCTGACGGATGCCGACGCGCGGCGCGTGTCGGAGGCGCTCGTCGACGCGCTGGAGAAGCCATGAGCCACCGGGCGGGCTCGACGCTCTCCGCCGGCCGGGAGGTGCCTCTCGCCGCCGGGCTCGCCTTCTACGGGAGCCGGCTGATCCTCCCGATCCTCCTCCTGCTGCCGCCGGTGCGGCGGTGGGCCGTCGAGGCGCGGCTCCTCTGGCCGTACCTGGGCGTGCTCGCTTTCTCGCTCGCCTTCCTGTTCGTTCCCCTCGTTCGCGCGGCGGCCCTGCGGCTCGGGATCCTGGATCAGCCCGACGCGCGGAAGGTCCACGCGGTCGCCACGCCGCTCCTGGGCGGCGCCGCCGTGTGGGCGGCCTTCGCGCTGACGGTGCTCTACAACTTCAACTTCTCCCGGGAATTGAAAGGCGTCGCCGTGGGCGCCACGATCGTGGTGGTCGTGGGGATCCTCGACGACGCGTTCAACCTTCCTGCCGTCCTGAAGCTGGCCGGCCAGGTCGCCGGCGCGCTGGCCGCCCTGGGGTATGGGGTCACCCTCAGGGTCATCCCGCAGGACGCGCCGGGGGCGGTCTGGCTCAACTTCCTCTTGACCATCCTGTGGTTCCTCACGGTGACGAACGCCATCCAGTTCCTGGACGGGATGGACGGCCTGGCCGCGGGGCTCGGCGCCATCGCGAGCTTCTTCATCAGCGTCACCGCGCTCCAGACCTCGCAGTCCTACCTCATGTTCCTCTCGGCAGCGCTCCTGGGCGCCTGCCTCGGGTTCCTGCCGTACAACTTCCGCCCCGGCGCCGCCGCTCAGGTGTTCCTCGGCGACGGAGGCGCCAGCTTCATCGGCTTCAGCCTCGCGGGGCTGGCGGTCATGGGGGAATGGGCGCGGAACAACCCCGTGATCGCCCTCTGCACGCCCATCCTGATCCTGGCGGTCCCCCTCTTCGACATCGCCTTCGTGGCCGTGAACCGCGTCATCACGGGCAAGGTGGGGAGCCTCCACGCGTGGCTGGCCTACGTGGGCAAGGACCACATCCATCACCGGTTCGCGGCGCTCGGCCTCAGCAAGACCGAGAGCGTGCTCCTGATCTTCTTCATCTCCTTCACCCTCGGGCTCTCGGCCATCCTCCTGAAGGACGCCACGCTCCACGAGGCCACCCTGCTCCTCGTGCAGGCGGCCTTCATCCTCTCCATCGTGGCGGTGCTGGAGTCGGTGGGCCGGCGGGGCGGCTGAGATCAGGGCTGATGGACTCACTGGCTGAGGCGCTCGGCCGCTGGCTGGCGAAGCTCCTGCGCCTCGAGGGCCCGGTGGTGGCGCTCCTGGCGCGGGTCGTCACGATCGCGGGAGCGCTGCTCCTGACGGTCATCGCCTATCGCGCCCTGAGCCACCTCATCGACCGCGTGCTGCGCCCGCCGGAGGGCGCCGTGGACTACTCGCAGAAGGCCCAGCGGGCCCGGACGCTGGGCCCGCTCCTGAAGAGCGCGGCCCTCTACCTCCTGGCCTTCCTGGCGCTCGTGGTGGTGCTGCGCGAGGTCGGGATCGACATCCAGGCCATCCTGGTCTCGGCGGGCGTCGTGGGGCTCGCCATCGGCCTGGGAGCCCAGAGCCTCATCAAGGATGTGATCACGGGCTTCTTTCTCCTCTTCGAGGGGTTGATCGCCGTGGGGGACGTCATCGAGGTCGGGAACACAGTCGGAACCGTGGAGGCGATCGGGTTGCGCGTGACGCAGCTCAGGACGCTCAACGGGGCGCTCCGCGTGGTCCCGAACGGTGAGCTTACGCAGTTCGCCAACTACAACCGCGGGTGGGCCCGCGCGGTGGTGGACATCGGCGTCGCGTGGGAAGAGGACGTGCGCCGCGCCCTCGGGGCCCTCGAGGCCGTGGGCCGTCGCTGGGCGCAGGAGTCGGGCCAGGCCCTCGAGCCGCCGCAGGCCCAGGGGATCGTGCGCTTCGGTGACGCGGAGGTCATCCTGCGGCTCCAGGTCAAGGTGCTCCCCGCCCAGCGGTTCGAGATCGAGAACGAGCTCAGGCGGAGGATCCTGGAGGAGTTCAGAGCCGGGGGGATCCGGGAGCCGAAGAAGATCGTTCACGTCGTGCAGGAGCCGAGGACATGAGCGCCATGAGGGTCAGGAAGGCCGTGTTTCCCGCCGCGGGGCTCGGGACCCGCTTCCTCCCGGCCACCAAGGCCCAGCCCAAAGAGATGCTGCCGCTGGTGGACAAGCCCACCATCCAGTACGTGGTGGAGGAAGCCGTGCGAGCGGGCGATCGGATCGAGGCCGAGGTCGAGCAGATCGGCGTCCTCGCCAACCAGGTCGTGGCGCCCTGAGCCGCGCCGCGGTCTCAAGTGCCGGCGCTTCCTTGACTTTCCGCCAGTCATCTGGGAGAATCGGGCTCACCTCTGAGCCCGACGGAGGATTGTCGTAGTGCCGAAAAATCCCCCCAAGCGCTCCTTCCACCTCGCCACCGACGCTGAGATCAAGGCCGGTGAGGTGCACGATGTGTACTTCGGCCGCACGGTGCAGATCCTCCGCCAGCGCGGCGACCAGAAGCGGGCCAAAGCCGAGATCCGGCTGAAGAGCTTCCCCCTGGGCGACTGGCGGTGGGGAATCCTGGCGGGGATCGAAGAGGCGGCCGCGCTGCTGGAAGGGCTGCCCGTGGACGTGTGGGCGATGGACGAGGGGACCGTCTTCGGCGCCCACGAGCCGGTCCTGGCCATCGAGGGGACCTACGTGGAGTGGGCCCAGTTCGAGACCGCGCTCCTCGGGCTCCTCTGCCAGGCCTCGGGGATCGCGACGAAGGCGGCGCGCTGCAAGAAGGCGGCCGGGGAGCGCCAGGTGATCTCCTTCGGGGCGCGGCGCATGCATCCGGCCCTCGCCCCCATGATCGAGCGCAACGCCTTCGTCGGCGGCTGCGACGGCGTGGCGGTGACCAAGGCGGCGGAGCTGATCGACGCCGACCCGATGGGGACGATCCCTCACGCCCTGGTGCTGATCGTGGGCGACACCGTGGAGGCTCTCAAGGCGTTTCACGAGGTCATCGACCCGAAGGTGAGGCGCGTGGCGCTCATCGACACGCTCGGGGACGAGAAGTTCGAGGCGATCCGGGTGGCCGAAGCCCTCGGCCGGGATCTCTACGCCGTGCGGCTGGACACGCCGTCGTCCCGGCGCGGGGATTTCTACCGCATTCTCGAGGAGGTCCGGTGGGAGCTGGACTACCGGGGGTTCGAGCACGTGAAGATCATCGCCTCCGGCGGGATCGACGAGCAGGAGATCCTCAAGCTCAACCCGCTGGTCGATGCCTACGGGGTCGGAACGGCGATCGCCAACGCCCCGGTGCTGAGCTTCGCCCTCGACATCATGGAGATCGACGGCGCCCCCATGGCCAAGCGGGGGAAGCGCTCCGGCTCCAAGCAGGTGTACCGCTGCCGGGCGTGCTTCAGGAGCGTGGTCGTCCCCGCCCACAAGCCGCTCGGGCGCTGCGACTGCGGCGGCGACGTGGAGGCGCTGTTGAAGCCGCTCGTCACCAAGGGCCGGCTGGTCCGCAGCCTGCTGCCGCCCCGCGCGATCCGCGACTACGTCCTGGAGCAGCTCCGGCGGGTCGAGCTCACCGTGGACCCCAGCCTGGGTCCCCGGCGCGACTATTGAGCCGTGTCATGGGCCTGCTCGACCAGATCGTCCGGGACAAGCGCGCCGAGGTCGTTCGCCGCAAGCGGGAGATCTCGCGGAGCGAACTGGAGGGGCGCGGCAAGCAGCTTCCCGCCGCGCGGGACTTCAGGGGGGCGCTCGAGCCTCGGGCGCCCGCCCGCGTCCGGCTGATCGCCGAGGTCAAGAAAGCCTCGCCCTCGCGGGGGGTGCTCAGCGAGTCGTTCGATCCGGTGGCGCTGGCCCGGACGTACGCCTCCGCCGGCGCCTCGGCCCTCTCCGTCCTCACCGACGCCAAGTACTTCCACGGCGCGCCCGAGCATCTCGAGCAGGTCCGGGCGGCGGTGGACCTCCCCCTCCTCCGCAAGGACTTCGTCCTGGACGACTACCAGCTGTGGGAGTCGCGCGCCCTGGGGGCCGACGCCGTCCTCCTGATCGTGGCCGCGCTCGAGCGGCTTGAGCTCCGGGATCTGCTGCAGGCCGCCAAGGGCATCGGCCTGGGCGCGCTCGTGGAGGTTCATACGGCGCCCGAGCTGGATCAGGCGCTGGCGCTCGACTCCTCGATCATCGGGATCAACAATCGGGACCTCCAGACTCTGGAGACGCGCGTGGAGACCTCGCTGGAGCTGCTCCCGCGGGTCCCGCCCGGCCCGGCGGTGGTCAGCGAGAGCGGTCTCTTCACGCGGAGCGACGTGGAGCGGGTCGTCGCCGCCGGCGCCCACGCCGTGCTCGTGGGCGAGGCCCTCGTCACCGCTCCCGACATCGCCGCCAAGGTCCGCGAGCTCGCGCTGCTGGAGGAGCCATCGTGAGGCCCGAGGGGCGCGCTCCGTTCGCTCGGACCTCGTCGCCTCGACGGCGTTGGCTCGCTCGGGCGCCTTCCGCTGGCCCCCCCATCCCCCCGAGCCACTCGGAAGTGCCATGGTGAAGGTGAAGATCTGCGGGATCACGAACGCCGCCGACGCGCGGCTGGCCGTCGAGGCCGGCGCCGACGCCCTCGGCTTCATCTTCGTCGAGAACACCCCGCGCTTCGTCACTCCCGAGCAGGCGGCGCCCATCATCCGGCGGCTACCCCCGTTCGTGACGCCGGTCGGCGTGTTCTGGGACCACCCGAGCGGCCACGTGAAGGCGGTGGCCGAGGCGTGCGGGCTCCGGGCGCTCCAGTTCCACGGCGACGAAACGCCCGAGGCCGTGGCCGGCTATGACCTGCCGGTCATCAAGACCATTAAGCTCCCCCCGGCTTCGACGATCGAGGGCCTGCCCGAGTACCGGGTGGGCTGGCTAGCCCAGGTGGCGCGGTATCGCGGGATCGCCGCCGCTGTCCTCCTCGACACCGCGGCGCGGTGGAGCGAGGGCGAGGCGCGCGAGCCGATCGAGTGGGGGCTGGCCCGGATGCTGGCGCTCGGCCGCGCCCACCTCCGTCTCCACCTGATCCTGTCCGGCGGGCTGACGCCCGACAACGTGGCGCGGGCCGTGGCCGTCGTCCGGCCGTACGCGGTGGACGTGAACTCGGGCGTGGAGGCCGCGCCGGGAAAGAAGGACCCGGACAAGGTGCGGCGGTTCATTGCCGAGGCCAGGAGCGTCCGATGAAGCTGACGGCCAAGCGCGCGCCGCGCCTGCCGGACCGGAACGGTCACTTCGGCCGCTTCGGCGGGCGGTTCGTTCCGGAGACGCTGATGGCTCCGCTCATCGAGCTGGAGCAGGCCTACCGAGCCGCCAGGCGCGACCCCGCGTTCCAGCGGCGCCTCAGGGACCTCCTGGCCAACTACGCGGGCCGCCCGACCCCGCTCTACTTCGCCCGCCGGCTCACCGAGCGCTGCAGCGGCGCGCGGATCTACCTGAAGCGCGAGGACCTCTGCCACACCGGCGCCCACAAGATCAACAACGTGCTCGGCCAGGGGCTTCTGGCCGAGCGCATGGGCAAGCGCCGGGTGATCGCCGAGACGGGAGCGGGCCAGCACGGCGTGGCCGCCGCGACCGCCGCAGCGCTCCTGGGGCTCCAGTGCGAGGTGTACATGGGGAGCGAGGACGTGGAGCGGCAGTCGCTCAACGTCTTTCGGATGCGGCTCCTCGGCGCGAAGGTGATCCCCGTGGAGGCCGGGAGCCGGACCCTGAAGGACGCCATCAACGAGGCCCTCCGGGACTGGGTGACCAATGTCCGGACCACGTACTACCTGCTGGGCTCCGCGCTGGGTCCCCACCCGTACCCCATGATGGTGAGGGACTTCCACTGCGTCATCGGGGAGGAGACGAAGCGGCAGCTCCGGGAAGCCGCGGGGCGCTTGCCCGACTGCGTGGTGGCCTGCGTCGGCGGCGGCTCCAACGCGATCGGGCTGTTTTATCCGTTCATTCCAGATGAAGCGGTACGCATCGTGGGCGTGGAGGCGGCGGGCCACGGCCTGGGCTCGGGCCGTCACGGCGCTTCCCTGTCGGCAGGTTCGGTCGGGGTGCTCCACGGGAGCATGTCCTATGTGCTCCAGAATGACGACGGCCAGATTGCGACGGCGCACTCGATCTCGGCCGGGCTCGATTACCCCGGGGTCGGCCCCGAGCACAGCTACTACAAGGAAGCGGGCCGCTTCGAGTACGCCTCGGCCACCGACGCCGAGGCGCTCGAGGCGTTCCAGGCGCTGGCCCGCCTGGAGGGGATCATGCCGGCCCTCGAGTCCGCCCACGCCGTGGCCCACGCGATGCGCCTGGCGCCGACGCTCGGGCGGGAGCAGGTGATCGTGATCGGCCTCTCCGGGCGCGGCGACAAGGACGTCCAGGTGGTCTCCTCGGAGGGGGGCTCCGCCCCCCTTCCGAACCTCCCCCCCGGGGATTGCGCCGGCGAAGCCGGCGCTCGAACGAGCGCGGAGCCGCGCCTTAGATGAGCCGGCTGGCCCGGACCTTCGCGGGGCTCCGCCGCCGCGGCGCGCGCGCGCTGATTCCGTATTTCACCGCCGGCGATCCGTCGCTCGCGGCGACGCGGCAGCTCGTCCTCGAGGCGGCGCGGCGCGGGGCCGACGTCGTCGAGCTCGGCGTGCCCTTCTCGGACCCGCTGGCCGACGGCCCCGTGATCCAGCGCGCCTCGCAGCGCGCCCTGGCCGCCGGCGTCAGCCTGGCGCGGGTGCTCGAGCTGGCGCGAGAGGCGCGGCGAGAAGTCACCATTCCGATCGTTCTCCTCACGTACTACAACCCCGTCCACGCCTTCGGCCTCAAGGCGTTTGCCCACGGGGCGGTGGAGGCGGGCGTGGACGGCGTGATCGTGGCCGACCTCCCGCCCGAGGAGGCGGGGCCGCTGGCCGCGGAAGCGCAGGCGGCCGGCCTCGACCTGATCCACCTGGTCGCCCCCACCTCGCCCCCTGAGCGCATGCGGCTGATCGCGCGGAAGAGCCGCGGCTTCATCTACTTCGTCTCGCTGACGGGAGTGACGGGCGCCCGCACCACGCTCCCGCCGGATCTCGCCGAGAACCTCCGACAGCTCCGGGCGGTGACGACGAAGCCGGTCTGCGTGGGGTTCGGGATCTCCACGCCCGAGCAGGTCGCCGCTGTGGCCCCCTACGCCGACGGGGTGATCGTGGGCTCGGCCATCGTCCGCCTCGTCGAGACCCACACGGGCTCCGACCGCCTGGTGATGGAGGTTGGTAACTTCATCGCCTCCCTGAAGGAACCGTTACGGAGCACTCGATGAGACAGGGCGGGGGTGCATCGACGAGCGAAGTCAGGGCGATGATGGGAGCGGCGTGATGGCGGCGTGGTTCTGGAAGCGCGACAAGGAGGAGGCGGAGGAGCGGCCGCGCAAGGTCGTCATCGCCGAGGGGCTCTGGATCAAGTGCGACTCCTGCAAGGAGATCGTCTACCGCGCCGAAGTGGAGCGCGCCGGGCGGGTCTGCCCGAAGTGCCGTTATCCCTTCCGCATCGGCGCCCGCGAGCGCCTGGCCCTGCTGATCGACGAGGGCTCCCTCGAAGAGCGGGACGCGGGGCTCGCCTCCCAGGACCCTCTCGGCTTCAAGGACACCAAGCGCTACCGCGATCGCCTCAAGTCGGCCAAGGAGAAGACCGGCCTCGAGGAGGCGGTCATCTCCGGTCTCGCCCGCATCGGCGGCATCCCCACCGTCGTCTGCGTCTTCGAGTTCGACTTCATGGGCGGGAGCATGGCCTCGGTGGTGGGCGAGAAGATCACGCGCGCCATCGAGCTGGCCATCGTCAAGCGCGCGCCGCTCGTCATCCTCTCCGCCTCCGGCGGCGCCCGGATGCAGGAGGGGATTCTCTCGCTCATGCAGATGGCCAAGACCGCCGCGGCGCTCCACCGCCTGGGCGCGGAACGGCTTCCCTTCATCTCGATCCTCACCGATCCCACCACCGGCGGCGTCACCGCCAGCTTCGCCATGCTCGGGGACGTCATCCTGGCCGAGCCGCGCGCGCTGATCGGCTTCGCCGGGCCGCGCGTCATCGCCGAGACGATCCGCCAGCCGCTTCCGGAGGGCTTCCAGCGCTCGGAGTTCCTGCTCGAGCACGGCCAGCTGGATCGGGTGGTCGAGCGCCGCGATCTCAGGGAGACGCTCCGCCGCCTCCTCGCCTTCTTCGCCGATCGTCCGTCGCTCCCCGTCCCATGACCTACCCCGAGGCCGTCGGCAGGCTTCTCTCCCTCCGAGGAGGAGAGCAGGCGGGGATGCGTCCCGGGCTGGAGCGGATCGAGGCGCTGCTCGATGCGCTCGGTCATCCCGAGCGGCGGCTCAGGATCGTCCAGATCGGGGGGACGAACGGCAAGGGCTCCGTGGCCGTCATGGCGGCCTCCATGCTGAAGTCCGCGGGCCTCAGGGTGGGGCTCTACACCTCGCCCCATCTCTGCTCGTTCCGCGAGCGCATCCGGATCGACGGCCGCGCGATCTCCCAGGAGGCCGTGGTGGACGGGGTGGAGGAGCTCTGGCCCGTCGTCGAGCGGGTGGAGCCCACCGTGTTCGAGGCGGTCACCGCCCTGGGGCTCGCCTGCTTCGCGCGGCGGGACGTGGAGCTGGCGGTGCTCGAGGTCGGGATGGGCGGGCGGCTCGACGCGACCACGGTGGGACGCCCCCTCGTCTCTGTGATCTCCCACGTGGATTACGACCACCAGGCGTTTCTCGGCTGGAGCCTGGAGGAGATCGCTCGAGAAAAGGCCGCGATCATCCGAAGCGGCGTGGCCGTGGCGGCGTCTCAGGCCGATGTCGTCACGGACATCCTCCGCCGGCGCGCGGCGGAGGTCGGAGTCCCGCTCTGGCTCGAGGGGCGCGACCTGTCGGCGACCCTCCGTTCCCGCGATCCCTCGGGCCAGCGGCTTAGGCTCGCGGGCCCGGGCTGGAGCCTCGACGATCTCGTCGTGCCGCTCGGGGGAAACTTCCAGCTCCAGAACGCGCTGCTGGCCGTCGCCGCCGTGAAAGCGCTCGCCGCGAGCGGCATACGCGTGTCCGACGCGCAGATTCGCCAGGGCCTCGGGCGCGTCCGCTGGCCGGGGCGCTTCGAGGTCATCGGCCGCGACCCCTGGCTGGTCCTGGACGGGGCCCACAACCCCGCCGGCGCCCAGGCCCTGGCGGCCTCACTCACGGA
Organism: Candidatus Rokubacteria bacterium CSP1-6; assembly: GCA_001443385.1. Lineage (GTDB taxonomy): Bacteria > Methylomirabilota > Methylomirabilia > Rokubacteriales > CSP1-6 > CSP1-6. The sequence goes on along the minus strand of LDXP01000052.1, from coordinate 3,731 downwards.
CGCTTTCGGCGACCGGCCCAAGACCCTGATCGTGGGGATTTCAGCGGACAAAGATCGCGCCGGCATCCTCAAAGCGCTGGCCCCCGCCGCCGCCCGGTTCATCCTCACGGCCTCCACCAACCCTCGGGCCACCCCGCCCGAGGAACTGAGGGCCCTCCTGCCGCCCACCGAGGTGCCCGTGGAGGTGGCTCCGTCGGTCCCCGAAGCCCTAGCCCTCGCCCTGTCCCCTCCGGTGACCCCCATTATTTGTGTGACCGGCTCTCTCTTCACCGTGGCCGAAGTCCTCGCCGCGCGGCACGGTGGGGGCGATATTCCTTGCGAAATCGAAAGGGGGAGTGATAGGGTAGAATCCCTTTTTTCATAGGCACTCACGAGACATTCGATGATGCGAATTGCCACCGGGCCGGCGCTCGTTTTCGCCTGCCTTGTCTTGACCACTTCCGCCCTGGCCCAGGCCCCTGTCACGGTGCCCGCGGAGGGGGGGGACGTCAGCATCCTGGCCGACCGGATGGACCAGGTGGGGAGTCTGCTGATCGGCATCGGCAACGTGGAGATCACCAAGGGGTCGAGCCGCCTCACGGCAGATCGGGTGGAGATCAACCGTGAGACGGGCGAGGCGGTCGCCCAGGGCAAGGTGATCTTCTACGACGGTCAGGACCGCCTCCTGGGCGATCGGATCGACTACAACCTCAAGACCGGCACCGGCGTTGTGTACAACGGCTCCGCCTTCTCGGCCCCCTACTACCGCATCTCCGGCGAGCGGATGGAACGCGTCGGGGAAGGGGTCTACAACATCCAGCGCGGCGTCTTCACCACCTGCGAGGGGGACCCACCCCTCTGGTCGTTCGGAGTGGGCCGGGCCACCGCCGATCTCGACGATTACATCGTCGGGCGCGACGCCTCCTTCTGGGTCGGCAAGGTGCCGCTGATCCCCTGGGTCCCGTTCTTCGCCGCGGCGCTCCGCCGCGAGCGGCAGAGCGGTTTTCTCTTCCCCACCTTCGGGAACTCCAGCCGGAAGGGCGTGTTCGCGAGGATCCCCTACTACTGGGCCATCAGCGACAGCCAGGACGCCACGATCTCGCTCGAACCGTACTCCAAGCGCGGCGTCGGCGCGGGCGGCGAGTACCGCTACATCCTCTCGGAGAGCAACCGCGGCATCGCCCAGGGTTTCTTCATCCGGGAGACGGAGCGGGACGACCGGGAGAGGGGGGACGATCCCGAGAACCGCGGCAACGTCATCTGGAAGCACGCCTGGCAGATCTCGCCGCGCCTGTCCTTCAAGACGGACCTGAACATGGTCACCGACGACCGGTTCTACCGGGAGTACGGCGATCGGCTGCGCGAGCGGAGCCAGCAGCGGGCGGAGTCCAACGTCTTCGCCACCTACAGCGGGGACTCCTGGAATCTGGTGGGACGAGCGTTCTGGTACCAGGATCTCACCACCCTCCGACCGGTGGAGCTCCAGCGCGCGCCCGAGATCCGCTTCCAGAGCTTCCGGCAGCCGATTCGCGGCGCGAGCGCCCTGCTCTTCGAGACGGAGGCGAGCTTCACCAACTTCGTCCGCGACGTGGGGTCCGACGGCCGGCGGCTGGACCTCCATCCCCGCGTCTTCCTGCCGATCTCGGTGGACGGCTATTTCACCGTCACACCGTTCGTGGGAGGTCGCGCGACGTACTACGACACCCGGGTGATCGGCAACCGCCTGACGCTGAACGGCAGGATCCCGGTGGAGGAGACGCGGGACGCCTCGTTCGTTCGCGCCCTGGGCGAGGTGGGAGCGGACCTCGAGGCGCGCGCGATGCGGATCTACGACGTCGGCGGGGCTGCGGGGATCTCCCGCCTCCAGCACCTGATCGAGCCGCGGGTCAACATCACCGAGATCCAGGGCGTGAACGACAAGGGCCTCCCCCGGTGGGATCCGGGCGGGGGCCTGGTGAACCCACTGGCTGCCCCGCTGGCGGATATCGGGGTGGATCGCTTCGGCCGGATCAGCCGGCTCACCTACTCGCTGACCAACCGGCTGAACGCGAAGACCGTGGCGGGACCCGGCCAGGAGGCCGTCCGGTGGGAGCTGGTGCGGTTCTCGCTGGCACAGACCTACGATCTTCCCCCGAACAAGCACTCCGAGCGCTTCGGTGACCTTGCCGGCGACCTGCTCATCGAGCCCAACCAGCACTTCCGGTTCAGGGGCGATGCCCGCTACGACGTGTATGGGCGGGGCATCCAGAGCGTGAACAGCGACATCTCGGCCATGTTCTGGGACGTGACGGCCACTGCCGGCACCCGCTTTGACGACCGAGCGAACGTCGAGTTCGTCCGGGGGGAGATCCTGGCCAAACTCTCCCGCTACCTGGACGTGCGTGCTTCCACCAACTATGACATCAAGGCCGGAACCAACGTGGAGTCGCGCGTGGGCGTGGACGTGCACTGCCAGTGCGCGGCCATCAGCGTCACGTACATCAACCGCGGCGCGAAGGGCGTGGGGCGGAGCGAGGATGAGGTGAACTTCTCCGTGAACCTCCTGGGCGTGGGCCAGGTCGGCAGCCGGCCCGGGCAATGATCCCGCAGATCGACCTGACCCGCCAGCACGCGGCGCTCAGGGCGGAGCTGCTCGCCGCCGCCGAGCGCGTCCTGGCGTCGGGCCGCTTCATCCTCGGCCCCGAGGGGAAGGCCCTGGAGGCCGAGGTCGCCGCGCTCTGCGGCGTGCGCCACGGGATCGGCGTCGCCTCGGGCACCGACGCCCTGCATCTCTCGCTCCGCGCGCTGGATGTCGGGCCCGGCGACGAGGTCGTCACCTCCGCCTTCTCCTTCGTCGCCTCCGCCTCCGCGGTGCTCCACGCGGGCGCGCGCCCCGTCTTCGCCGATATCGACGCGGAAACGTTCGCCCTGGATCCGGCTCAGGTGGAGCGGGCCATCACGCCGCGCACCAGGGCCGTCATCGCCGTCCACCTCTACGGCCACCCCGCCGACATGGACCCGCTGGTGGCAATCGCTCGGCGCCGCGGGCTCGCGGTCGTGGAGGACGCCGCCCAGGCCATCGGCGCCGCCTACGCCGGCCGCCCCGTCGGGAGCTTCGGCGATCTGACCTGCCTGTCGTTCTACCCGACGAAGAATCTGGGCGCCTGCGGGGACGCCGGCATGGTCGTGACGGATCGCGAAGAGCTGGCCGAGCGGGTCCGGCGGCTCAGGGATCACGGCTCCCGGGAGAAGTACCAGCATGCCGAGCTCGGATACTCGAGCCGCCTGGACGAGCTCCAGGCCGCGCTGCTCCGGGTGAAGCTCCACCACCTGCCGGGCTGGACCGCGGCGCGGCGCCGGCTCGCGGCGCGGTATTCCACCCTGCTCGCCGGGCTGCCGCTGGCGCTGCCCCGGGAGCGGCCGCCGGCCCTCCACGTCTACCACCACTACACGGTCCGGTCGCCGAAGCGCGACGCGCTGGCCAAGGCGCTCGCCGAGCTCGGCATCGGCACCGCGCTGCACTACCCCCTGCCGATCCCGGGCCAGCCGCTCTTCCGGAGCGGGGGAGCGCTCGCGACGGAAGCGGAGTGCCCGCACGCCTGGCAGGCCTCGCGTGAGGTCCTGTCGCTGCCGTGCTTCCCGGAACTCACGGACGCCGAGATCGACGCCGTCGCGCACGCGATTCATCTGGCGATGAATCGAATCGGGTAAAATGGGCGCCATGAGCGATCTTTGTCACTTGGCCTCGGGGCGCCTCTCACTCGGGCCTCGCC
>LDXP01000051.1 GCA_001443385.1 Candidatus Rokubacteria bacterium CSP1-6 | reverse complement strand
TGCCGCGGCCGGGCGTCCTGAAGCACGTGTCGGAGAGCGGGGAAGCCTGCTTCACCGTGCGGGTGGGGATGCCCTCCAACGCCCGGGTGAGCACCGCCCTCGCGCGCCGGATCTGCGACCTGGCCACCCGGTTCTCCGAAGGCTACCTCCGCATGACCCGGCGCCACAGCCTCGAGCTGGTGGGGGTGGACCCGGCGCGGATCGAGGAGCTGATCGAAGAGCTCCGGGCCCTCGGGCTCCCCGTGGGGGGGGCCGACCGGAGTTTCCACAACGTCGTCTGCTGCACGGGCTGGATCCACTGCCAGTTCGCCGCCACCGACGCCCCCGCCATCGCCAAGGCGATCTCCGACGCCCTCTGGGAGGGTTTCCAGCAGGAGGGGTATCCGGCCAAGCTGAAGGTTTCCGTGGCGGCCTGCGTGAACCAGTGCGGCGAGGGCTCGACCGCCGATATCGGGGTGATCGGCATCCACCGCGATCTGCCGCGGGTGAACGACGAGGAGGTGGCGAAGTGCGAGATCCCGCTGATCCTCTTCATCTGCCCCACCGGCGCCATCAAGCCCAAGCCGCCGAAGAGCGTCCAGGTGGACCCCAAGCGCTGCATCCACTGCGTGGCCTGCGTGGGGCAGTGCGTCGGGATGCCCATCGGCAGCCCCGAGACCGACGGCGTGGCGATCTACGTGGGGGGGAAGGCCGGCAACCAGGGGGGCGGCCCGGCCTTCGGCAAGCTGGTCATCCCCTACCTGCCTAACCGCCCGCCCCGCTGGCCCGAGGTCGTCCAGGCGGTGAGGCGGATCGTGGACCTGTGGGTCAGGGAGGCCCGGCGGGACGAGCGCATCGGCGACTGGATCAGCCGGATCGGATGGGAACGGTTCTTCCAGAAAACCGGGCTGCCGGTGAGTGAGAAGCACCTCGACGGCTACGTCCTCTGGCCGATGTCGGCCCGCACCGGCGTGCGCTTCCACTGGTAGGAGGGTGGCCATGCTGATTGTGCAGCTGGCGTGTCCCAAGTGCGGCTTCGTCATCGAGCAGTACCGGGCCGACCAGCTGGAGACCGACGCCCAGAAGCAGAAGCGCTACCAGTATCTCAGGAAGAAGCAGACGCTGTGCCCGAGCTGCCTGACCCAGACCTCCAAGCTGGAGGAGCGCCGGGTCGAGGTGGAGGCGGCGCCCGAGGCCGAGCTCCTGGCGGAGGGACCGTCCGAGGCCGCACCGGTCGGCGAAGGCCCGACGGCGACGCCGCTCTGCGACGAGCTGGAGCGGGGACCGTGGCCCAGCCACGTCACGGAGCTCAAGCAGACGCGCTATCACCTCCAGATGTACGAGGAGGGCCTCCGACAGAAAAAGACCCAGTGGGGGTTTGGCGGCTACACCTCGATTCCCGGCGTCGCCTCCGGGATCCTCATGCGGGCCTCGGCCCGGCCCGACATCGCTAAGGGGGCGAACCTGGTCCGCGCCTTCTGCCCCAGCGGGACCTTTTACTCGACGAAGACGCTCCGGGCCCTCTGCGACGTGGCGGACCGCCACGGCTACGGGATCCTCCACCTCCATGCCACCACCTGCGACATCGAGGTCCTGGGGGTCCCGAAGGAAGAGCTGAGGGCGACCGTGGACGAGCTGGTGGCGGCGGGCTTGGACGTGGGATCCACCGGCGACGCGTATCGCAACTGCCAGGAGTGCATCGGACCCCTGCGCTGCGAGATGGTCCTGGTGGACTCGGTGGCCATGCGCCAGGCCTACTTCACGCGCTTCCTGGACGACGTCCAGTACCCGCGCTTCCCCCACAAGATCAAGTTCAAGCTCTCGGGGTGCCCCAACGACTGCACCCGGTCCCAGCAGAAGGGGGATCTCGCCATCGTCGGGGTCTTCCGGGACCCGCCCACGATCAATGAGGCCCGGCTCGACGGCTGGGTCAGGAACGGCGGCGACATGGCCCACATCGCCAGGATGTGCCCAACCCGGGCCATGGAGTGGGACGGCCGGCGGCTCACCATCGACGCCGAGGCCTGCGTCCGCTGTATGTACTGCATCAACAAGTGCCCGGCCATCCGCCCCGGCGGCGATCGCGGCGTGGCCGTCCTGGCGGGCGGCAAGATGCGGGGCAAGTACGGGCCGCTTCAGCCCGTCGTCATCGCCCCCTTCGTGCCTGCCATCCCGCCGGACTTCAAGGAGGTCTTCGACCTCTGCGCCAAGATCACGGACGTCTACGACGAGCACGCCCGGCGCAAGGAGCGGCTGGGGGATTTCATCTATCGCACGGGGATCGACGAGTTCTGTCGCCTGGTGGGCGTGCCGGCGACGGCGCAGCAGATGACCGCTCCCCGCGTCAACCCCTTCTACCACTGGACGCCTGAGGAGTTGCAGGCCTCGCGGAAGGAGGGCGAGTGATGCCGGGCGTCGGCCTGCCCCCGCTGGAGCAGAACGTTCCGCCCATCGCTCTTCGCAACTACGGCAAGTGGGTGGACCACGAAGAGCTAAGGCCCGGCGTCCTGAAGCACGTGGCCGAGAGCGGCGAGGCGTGCTACACCGTGCGCGCCGGGATGCCGACCAACGCGCGGGTCTCCACGGCCCTGGCGCGCCGGATCGCCGGCCTGGCCGACGAGTTCGCCGAAGGGCACCTGCGCCTGACCCGGCGCCACAGCCTGGAGCTGGTCGGGGTGGACCCGGCCCGCATCGACGAGCTCACCGAGCGGCTCCGGAAGCTCGGGCTCCCCGTGGGCGGCACCGGGCGGACGTTCCGCAACACGGTCTCCTGCACCGGCTGGATCCACTGCCAGTTCGCCGCCACCGACGCCCCGGCGGTGGCCAAGGCCATCTCCGACGAGCTGTACGAGGACTTCCTGAGAGAACGCTACCCGGCCAAGCTGAAGATCTCCATCTCCGGCTGCGTGAACCAGTGCGGCGAAGGCTCGACGGCCGACATCGGGATCATCGGCGTCCACCGCGATCTGCCGCGGGTGATCGACGAGGAGGTGGCCCGGTGCGAGATCCCCCTGATCGTCTCCGTCTGCCCGACCGGGGCCATCAAGCCCAAGCCGCCGAAGAGCGTCCAGGTGGATCCCGAGCGCTGCATCCACTGCGTGGCCTGCGCCGCGCCGTGCCAGGGGATGCAGATCGGCGACCCGGAGACCGACGGCCTGGCCGTCGTCGTCGGCGGCAAGGCGGGAAACTCAGGGAGCGGGCCGGCCTTCGCCAAGTTCGTGATCCCCTACCTTCCTAACCGCCCGCCCCGCTGGCCCGAGGTCGTCCAGGCGGTGAGGCGGATCGTGGACCTGTGGGTCAGGGAGGCCCGGCGGGACGAGCGCATCGGCGACTGGATCAGCCGGATCGGATGGGAACGGTTCTTCCAGAAAACCGGGCTGCCGGTGAGCGAGAAGCACCTCGACGGCTACGTCCTCTGGCCCATGTCGGCCCGCACCGGCGTGCGCTTTCACTGGTGAGCGCTCAGCGAAAGGAGAAACGAGATGCCAACGGTCGAGTTCGAAGGCAAGACGATGGACCTGGACGAGGATGGGTTCCTCCAGAACCCCGGGCTGTGGAGCGAGACGGTGGCCCAGTACTTCGCCGACCAGGAAGGCCTCGGGAGGCTGACGGACGAGCACTGGAAGGTGGTCAACATGATCCGCAACTACTACCTCCAGTTCGGCGTCGCCCCCATGATCCGGAAGGTGGTGAAGGACACGGGCTTCGAGCTGAAGTACATCTACACGCTCTTCCCCTCGGGGCCCGCCAAGGGGGCCTGCAAGATCGCGGGCCTGCCCAAGCCCACCGGCTGCGTGTAGGGGTCATGACCGGGGCGGGCGTGGGGTCGGCGCAGCTGACGGGGGCGCTGGCGGCCAGGAAGGACGCCATCGTCCGCGCGTGGCTGGCGCGGACGCTCGAGACCTATCCCGAGGGCACCGCCCGCTTCCTGGACAAGGAGCGAGATCCCTTCCGCAATCCCGTGGGGCAGGGCCTGAAGGAGGCGCTGCCCGCGCTCTTCGACGAGCTCCTCGGCGCCATGGACCCCGGCCGGCTCGCTCCGCTCCTGGACGGGATCGTCAGGATCCGGGCCGTGCAGGATTTCTCCCCCAGCCAGGCGGTCGCCTTCGTCTTCCTACTGAAGCAGGTCATCCGGCACGAGCTGCGCCGACCCCCTCACCCTGCCCTCTCCCCCTCGGGGGGAGAGGATGAAGGTGAGGGGGCAATGGATCTGGGCGCCCTCGACGGCCGGATCGACGAGATGGCCCTGCTCGCCTTCGACCTGTTCATGCGGTGCCGGGAACAGATGTTCACGATCAAGGCCGACGAGGCCAGGCGCCGGACATCCCTGCTGGAGCGGATGCAGGAGCGGTCGTGAACGTTCTCGGCTCCCTCGCCGTGGCGTCGCTCCTCGCCGGGCTGGGCTTCGTCGGCGGGCAGGCCGCCGGCCTGCGCCCGGTCTTCGGGACGCTCATCCCCTACGCCGCCTTCGTCACCTTCCTCCTCGGGGTGAGCTACCGGATCCTCGTGTGGATGCGCTCGCCCGTTCCGTTCCGCATCCCCACCACGTGCGGGCAGCAGAAATCGCTTCCCTGGATCAAGTCGAGCCGGCTCGAGAACCCCTCCTCCACGCTGGGGGTGATCGGGCGGATGGCGCTGGAGATCGGCCTGTTCCGCTCGCTGTTCCGCGACACCAGGGTGGAGCTGCGCGAGGGGCCCCGGCTGGCGTACGGGGAAGCCAGGCTCCTCTGGCTGGGGGCGCTCCTGTTTCACTGGTCGCTCCTGTTCGTGGTCCTGCGGCACCTCAGGTTCTTCCTGGAGCCCGTTCCCGCGGTCGTCAACGTGCTGGCGAGCGTGGACAGCTTCTTCCAGGTCGGCGCGCCGGGCCTGTACGTGACCGACGTCGTCCTCACCGGGGCCCTGGGGTACCTGCTGCTGAGAAGGCTCGTGAACCCGCAGGTGCGCTACATCTCCCTCTTCGCCGACTACTTCGCCCTCTTCCTGCTGCTCGGGATCGCCGTGTCGGGCATCCTCATGCGGTACGTCGTCAGGATCGACACCGTGGCCGCGAAGCAGCTCGCCCTGGGCCTCGTCACGTTCTCGCCCGTCCTCCCAGAAAAAGTCGGGCCGCTGTTCTTCGTCCACCTCTTCCTCCTGAGCGTGCTGGCCGCCTACTTCCCCTTCAGCAAGCTGATGCACATGGGAGGCGTCTTTCTGAGCCCGACGCGGAATCTGGCCAACACCAGCCGGATGCGGCGACATATCAATCCCTGGAACTCCCCCGTCAAAGTCCACACGTACGAGGAGTGGGAGGACGAGTTCAGGGACAAGATCAAGGCCGCCGGACTGCCGCTGGAAAAGGAATAGCGAATGGCGGAAGAGGCTCCGAAGCCCGAGAAGCTGGCGCAGGTCGATTACCGGCCGCCCGGGAGGGACTGGCGGGACCCAGCCGTCGAGCTCCGCAAAGGGACGTTCTGCTACAGCGCCGCGCCCAAACACCTCGAGTACCTGGGGCTTCCCAACCCGAGGCCGTGGCAGCCCTCCGACGCCGACTGGAAGCTCCCCGCGGACTGGAAGCAGATCATCCTCGCGGGGATGAAGGATCGGCTGGAACGGTTCCGCTCCTTCCGCCTCTTCATGGACATCTGCGTGCGGTGCGGGGCCTGCGCGGACAAGTGCCATTTCTACATCGGCTCGGGCGATCCCAAGAACATGCCGGTCCTGCGGGCCGAGCTCATGCGGTCGGTCTACCGGCGGTACTTCACCGCGGCCGGCCGGCTCCTGGGCCCGCTGGCCGGCGGGCGGGAGCTCACCGAGGACGTGGTCAAGGAGTGGTTCTACTACTTCTACCAGTGCACGGAGTGCCGGCGGTGCTCGGTCTTCTGCCCGTTCGGCATCGACACGGCCGAAGTGACCATGATGGGCCGCGAGCTCTTGACCCTCGTGGGATGCAACATCAACTGGATCCTGGAGCCGGTGGCGAACTCCTACCGCACCGGCAACCACCTGGGGATCCAGCCCCACGCGCTCAAGGACAGCCTCGACTTCGCCGTGGGGGAGCTAGAGGAGATGACGGGGATCCGCGTGGAGGCGCCCATCGGGAAGAAAGGCGCGGAGATCCTGTACGTCATCCCGTCCGCCGAGACCTTCGGGACGCCCCACTACTACACCCTCCTGGGCTCCCTCCTGCTCTTCCACGCGATCGGGCTCGACTACACGTTCAGCGCCTACGCCTCCGAGGGGGGGAACTTCGGCCTCTTCACCTCCCACGAGATGATGAAGCGGCTGAACGCCAAGATCTACGCGGAGGCCAGGCGGCTCGGCGTGAAGTGGATCCTCGGCGGCGAGTGCGGCCACATGTGGCGGGTGGTGCACCAGTACATGGACACCATGAACGGCCCCGCCGACTTCCTGGAAGAGCCGGTCTCGCCGGTGACGGGGACGCGCTTCGAGCACGCGCGCTCCACCAAGATGGTGCACATCTGCGAGTTCACCGCCGACCTGATCCGCAACGGGAAGCTCCGGCTGGACCCCAGCCGGAACGATCACTGGAGCGCGACCTTCCACGACTCCTGCAACCCCGCGCGGTCCATGGGCCTCATCGAGGAGCCGCGCTTCATCCTTCGGAGCGTCATGAACCGGTTTCACGAGATGCCCGAGAACACCATCAAGGAGCGGACCTTCTGCTGCGGCAGCGGGTCGGGCCTGGGCACGGACGAGAATTTCGAGATGCGGATGCGGGGCGGGCTCCCGCGGGCCAACGCCGTCAGGCACGTCCGCGACCGGTTCGGGGTGAACCTGGTCGCCTGCGTCTGCGCCATCGACAAGGCCACGCTCCCGCCGCTGCTGGAGTACTGGGTGCCCGGGGTGAGCGTGGCCGGCGTGCACGAGCTCGTCGGCAATGCGCTGGTGGTCGAGGGCGAAAAGGAGCGGACCACCGACCTCCGGGGTGAGCCCACCGGCGCGGGTGCCCGGGCCGCGGAGACCCCCGCCCATGAGTGACCGGGGCCTGATCGTCGGCGGTCTCGTCCTGTTCCTCGCCCTCGTCACCCTGCCGCTCTGGTTCAACGTCGCCGCCGGGACGACATCCAAGCTCCCCGAGCTCACGCTGCCGGAGGGGAAGGACCCCTTCGGCACGGCGGAGTACATGCGGGCCTCCCACATGGATCTCCTGATGACCTGGCGGGACGAGGTGGTTCGGAACCAGGAGCGGACGGTGGTGGGGCTGGACGGGAAGACCTACGCCAAGAGCCTGACCGGGACCTGCCTGGCCTGCCACGTCAACCGGGCCACGTTCTGCGACCGCTGCCACGACTACGCCGCGGTCAAGCCGACCTGCTGGGAGTGCCACCTGGAGCCCCGGCCGGTCCAGCGAGCCGCGCAATGAGCATGGACCGGAGGAGGTTCCTGGAAGTGGCCGGGCTCTCGGCGCTGGTAGTCGCCGGAAAGCGCGGGTTCGACGCGCTGACCGACGGCGGCCGGGCGGAGGGCGCCACCGAGAGGCGCCCGGCGGCGCGCTGGGCGATGGTCATCGACCTCCGGAAGTGCGTGAACGATCGGGGGTGCACGGACTGCATCGCCGCCTGCGACCGGGCGCACAACGTCCCCCACTTCGACGAGCGCGCGCACGAGGTCAAGTGGATCTGGCGGGAGCCCTTCGAGAAAGCGTTCGCCGACCACGGCAGCCCCTACACGGAGGATGCCTTCAAGAGCAAGTCCCTCCCGGTGCTGTGCAACCACTGCGACAATCCCCCCTGCGTGCGCGTCTGCCCCGTGAAGGCCACCTGGAAGCGGGACGACGGCATCGTCATGATGGACTACCACCGGTGCATCGGCTGCCGGTACTGCATGGCGGCCTGCCCATACGGGGCCCGGAGCTTCAACTGGCTCGATCCCAGGCCGCGCGTCAAGGAATTGAACCCGGACTTTCCGACGCGGACCAAGGGCGTCGTGGAGATGTGCAACTTCTGCGAGGAGCGGCTCGCCAAGGGGCGGGCGCCGGCGTGCGTGGAGGCGTGCGGGGAGCAGGCCCTGGTGTTCGGCAACCTGCACGACCCGGGGTCGGAGGTCCGCCGACTCCTCCGGACTCGCCACGCCATCCGGCGGAAGCCCGAGCTCGGGACCGGTCCGAACGTCTACTACCTCGTGTGAGGGGCGCATGGTCGCGCTGGAGAAGGCGCTCGTGGGGAACCGGAGGTACTGGACCTGGATCGGGGCGCTCCTGGTCGTCATCGCCCTGGGCGTTCTCTCTTACCTCCGCCAATTGCAGTTCGGGTTAGGCATCACGGGGCTGAGCCGCGACGTGACCTGGGGCCTCTACATCGCCCAGTTCACCTTCCTGGTGGGGGTGGCGGCGTCCGCTGTCGTGGTCGTCCTGCCCTACTACCTCCACAACTACCGGGCCTTCGGGAAGATCACGATCCTGGGAGAGTTTCTCGCCATTTCCGCCGTGACCATGTGCCTGCTCTTCATCTTCGTGGACATGGGCCAGCCCGGGCGGGTGCTGAACGTCCTCCTGTACCCCACGCCCGACTCCATCATGTTCTGGGACATGGTGGTCCTCTCCGGCTACCTGCTGCTCAATGCCGTCATCGGCGGGATCACGCTGGGGGCCGAGCGCAAGGACGTGCCCCCGCCCCGGTGGATCCTGCCCGTCATCATCCTGTCCATCCCGTGGGCGGTCAGCATCCACACCGTCACGGCGTTCCTGTACAGCGGCCTGCCGGGGCGGCACCTCTGGCTGACCGCCCTCCTGGCGCCGCGCTTCCTCGCGTCGGCCTTCGCCTCGGGCCCCGCGCTGCTGATCCTGCTGACCATGGTTGTCAGACGGCTGGCGCGGTTCGACCCCGGCCAGGAAGCCATCCAGAAGCTCTCGCTGATCGTCACCTACACCATGATCATCAATGTCTTCTTCGTGCTGATGGAGGTCTTCACCGTCTTCTACAGCCAGATCCCCGAGCCCATGAGCCATTTCCAGTTCCTGTTCGTGGGCCTGGACGGGCACGCCCCGCTCGTGCCCTGGATGTGGGCCTCCATGGCCCTGGCCGTGATTTCCCTGGTCCTCCTCATCACGCCGCGCTACCGGGCGAACGAGCGGCTCCTGGCGGTGGCGTGCGTGATGGTCTTTGCGTCGCTCTGGATCGACAAGGGCATGGGCCTGATCGTCGGCGGGTTCGTCCCCTCGCCCCTGGGCCACGTGACCCCCTACGTCCCGACGCTGCCGGAAGTGTCCATCACGCTGGCCATCTGGGCCGTCGGGGTCCTGATGCTCACTGTTCTCTACAAGATGGCTCTCGCCGTGCGGGAGGAGCTGGCATGAAATTCAGGCGGGAGAGCAAGTACGGTCTTATGGGGCTGATCTACCTGGCCCAGCTGCCGCCCGGGCGGGTGATCGGCGTGCGGGAGATCGCCGCCCACGAGGGGCTGCCCCAGGTCTTTCTGGCCAAGATCTTCCCCAAGTTCGTCCAGCACGGACTGGTGAAGGCCTACCGCGGATCCACCCGGGGGTACTCGCTGGCCAAGTCCCCGGAGGAGATCCCGCTCCGCGAGATCCTGGAGGCCATCGAGGGCCCGCAGGTGACCAGCCAGTGCTTCTTCTGGGGAGGCGAGTGCGACGTGACCAACCCGTGTCCCGTGCACTGTCAGTGGCGGGAGGTCCGTCCCTGGATCGAAGAGATCCTGGAGCGCACCACCCTGAAAGACCTGATCCTGAAGGACCAGATGATCCGCGAGGCCTCGGAGAACCCTCCCCTGAGGCCCGACGTGAGGGCCAAGGCCCCCGCGGAGACGGGGGGGTAGCGCGCGTCGATGGGCTGCTATCCGATCTTCCTTGAGATGGCGGGACGGTCGTGTGTCGTGATCGGTGGGGGCGCCGTCGCGGAGCGGAAGGTCGCCGCGCTCCTCGAAGTCGGGGCGTCGGTGACCATCGTCAGCCCCTCGCTGAGCGCTCCCCTGGAGACGCTGGCGAAGGCGGGGAAGGTCCGCCACGTGGGGCGCGACTACGCGCCCGGCGATCTGGCTGGCCATCAGTTCGCCTTCATCGGGGCCGGCGACGGGGAGGTGAACGCGGCGGCGGCCCGGGAGGGGCGTGAGCGGGGCGTCTGGGTCAACGCCGCCGACGATCCCGCGCGGTGTGATTTCATCCTCCCTGCGGTCATCCGGCGCGGCCAGCTCGTGGTGGCGGTGGCGACCGGTGGCACAAGCCCGGCGCTGACCCGGGCGATCCGGGAAGAGCTTGAGACCTACTTCACCGAGGAGTACGCCGCGCTCGCCGACATCGTGGCCGAGGTCAGGCGCGAGCTGAGACAGCGCGCGCCCGCCCCCGACGGAGCCGCGTGGCGCAAGGCCCTGGACGCCGACTTCCGCCGGCTCGTCGCCGACGGGAAGCGCGAGGAAGCCAAGGCGCACCTCCTGGAGCGCCTCGGAGCAGGACGATGAGCGGGGCAGTGCGAGCCGCAGGACGTCGCGGGGCTGGGGCCCCGCCGTGCGAGGCGAGCCGATGAGTCCAGGCCCCGTGTATCTGGTCGGGGCGGGCCCCGGCGACCCGGGGCTCATCACGGTCCGCGGCCTCGAGCTGCTGCGGCAAGCGGAGGTGGTCGTCTACGACCGCCTGGTCCACCCCGCTCTCCTCGAGGAGGCGCCGCCGGAGGCCCTTCGCGTGTTTGCCGGCAAGCTCGCCGGCCTCCACAGCCTGCCCCAGGAGCAGATCAACGCCCTCCTCGTCGCCCACGCCCGCCGCGGCCGGTGCGTCGTCAGGCTGAAGGGGGGCGACCCCTTCGTCTTCGGCCGGGGCGGCGAGGAGGCTCTCGCGTTGGCGGAGGCCGGGATCCCCTTCGAGGTCGTCCCCGGCGTCAGCTCGGCCGTCGCGGTTCCGGCCTACGCCGGCATCCCCGTGACGCACCGCGGGCTGTCCTCTTCTTTCGCCGTCATCACGGGCCACGAGGACATTTCCAAGGGCGAGCCCGCCGTGGACTGGGGGCACCTGGCGACCGCCGTGGACACCCTGGTCGTCCTGATGGCGGCGACGACCCTTCCCCGGATCATCGCCAGGCTCCTGGCCCACGGCCGCTCCCCCGAGACTCCCGTGGCCCTCATCCGCTGGGGGACAACCGAGGCCCAGGAGACGGTGACCGGCAATCTGGCCGACATCCTCGAAAAGGCGGCCGGGCTTCAGCCCCCCGTCGTGGCCGTCATCGGCGACGTGGTGAGGCTGAGAGACAGGCTCCGGTGGTTCGATCGCCCTGGCCCCCTCAGGGAGCGGAAAGCAGCCCTTCCGGCTCTTCGACAGTAAGCGCTCTTCCGCGTTCGCCCCCTCCCTCGTCCCGTCCACCCGCGTAAAAGGGCTTGACAGCACCAGGGTGAGAGTTTATTAGTTTCGAAACTCTCTGAATGTTGACGCCTCGTGAAATTGTTCTCGCACTGGTCGTCGGTACCCTGGGCGTCCTCGTCCCGGGGGCCTGGGCCGTCGAGCTCGTGGAGCAGCAGGTGGAGTACGCGAGCGGCGACATCGACGTGCCGGCCCTGCTGCTCGTGCCGAAGGCGCCCGGGCCGCACGCGGCGGTGGTCTTCATCCACGGCCGCTCCGGGTTGAACGACCGGGTCCAGGCCCAGGCGCGGCGGCTGGCCGGGCGCGGGTTCGCGGTCCTGGCGCCGGACTACCACACGGGGCGCTTCATCCCCGAGAATCCCATCGACCACGACCCGGCGACGGAGAAGGACGTGGAGCGGGGGCTCGATTTCCTGAAGACGGTCCCCGGCGTGAGGGCGGACAAGGTCGCCGTCGTCGGGCTCTCCCGGGGCGGCTACCACGCGGCGCTGCTCGCCGTCCGGCGGCCGGAGGTGGCGGGGATGGTGGGCTACTACCCGCACCTGGCCAGCCCCAACGCCCCGGAACCGGTCCAGGTGTACCGGTACATGCCGGAGGTCGAGGACTGGAAGGTGCCGGCCCTCCTGATGGTGGGGGACCAGGACCACCAGCTGCGCCGGGAGCAGGTGGTGCGGGTGGCGGAGAGACTGAAGGAGCGCGGCGTGGCCGTGGAGCTCGTCGTCTATCCCGGGGCTCAGCGCGCCTTCGATTTTCGGCGTAACATGAGGACGGTGGGCGACGACCTGGCGCGGGAGGATGCGCTGAACCGGACGGTCCGGTTCCTCAACCGCGTGCTGGGGGCCCGGGGTCGAGAAACGGAATGAGGGAGGAGCGATGAAGGGGGGAGAAGGTCAAGGATTCACGCGGCGCGCCCTGCTCACGACGCTGGGCGGCCTCGGCGCTGCCGCCGGAGCAGCCGCGGTGGGGGTCGCAAGGCCAGCGCCGACATGGGCCCAGCAGCACGGCGGGCACGGTGCGCCAGGTATGGGGCAGGGGCATAAGGTGGCGGCGCTCTCATGCGCCGAGCAGTTCGAAGCCGCCGTCGGAGAGGGACACGGCTTCGGGATGGCGTTCGCTGCCGATCGAAACGGCTATCCCGGGCCGAGGCACATCCTCGAGCTGAAGACCGAGCTCCGCCTGACCGCCGACCAGGAGGCGAAGGTCGCGGCGCTGCTGCACGCCATGCTGGGCGAGTCGCGCCCGAAGGGGGTGCGGCTACTCGAGGCCGAGCGTCGGCTCGAGCGCCTGTACGCGGACGGCGGCGCCGGCGAAGCGAGCGTGCGCGCGGCGGCGGCGGGGGTGGAGCGGGCGCGCAGCGAGCTGCGGCTGGTTCATCTGCTGACGCATCTCCGCACACGGGATCTCTTGACCCGCGAGCAGCGTGACGCCTATCACAAGATCCGATGGGGGACGACGACAGGCTAGCCAGAGGAGGCTCATCATGCAGGAATGGGTGGAAGGCGGAAGGGTTTCACGGAGGGTCGTGCTGAGGGCGCTGGGGCTTCTCGGGGTGTCGGCGGCCGCCGCGCCGTTTCTCGCGGGAGGGCCGGGGACGGCGTCGGGGCAGGGGAACCTCGGGTCGCTCCAGCCCGAGGAGCCGGTGGACGCGACGCTGAAGCGCCTCTTCGGCGGCCGGCCGATCAAGGACGGCTCGAGCGTGATCAAGATGGACCTCCCTCTGATCGCGGAGAACGGCGCGGTGGTGCCCATCACGGTGGAGGTCCAGTCGCCCATGACCCCCACCAACTACGTCAAGAGCATCTACATCATCTCAGACAGGAACCGCCGGCCCATGAACGCCAGGTTCTCCCTGACCCCGGAGATGGGGGCGGCCGCCATCGGCGCCAACCTCCGGCTGAACGAGACGGGAGACGTGCGCGCGATCGCCGAGTTGAACGACGGCACCCTGCTCATGGCCAAGCGCGAGGTCAAAGTAACTGTCGGGGGGTGCGGAGGCTAAGCCATGGCCGAGATCGGAAAAGTCAGAATCCGGATCCCTTCCAACATCAAACGGGGGGACGTGGTGCGGGTGCGGAGCCTCGTGATCCATCCCATGGAGATCGTCCAGCGGCGGGACGGGAAGCCCGTGGATAAGAACTATCTCTTCATCCACAAGGTGATGGTCGAGTACAACGGCCGGGAGATCCTCCAGGCCGACACGACCCAGTCCATCAGCGAAAACCCGTTTTTCTCCTTCACCTTCAAGCCCACCGAGCCGGGGATGCTCAGGATCACCTTCCTGGACACCCACGGGGGGAAGTACGAGGGGACCGCCGAGATCAAATTCACCTGAGGAGACTGACTTTATGCTGCGACCAGGCACGGTTTTCGGTGGCGGTATCGTCTTTGCGGCGCTCCTGAGCGCCGCGTGTGCGCAGACCGACAAGGCAAGCACTGCGGGCCTCCCGCCGGCCCCCTGGATCTCGCGCGCGATCCCCGAGGGGAAAGGGGAAGTCAAGACCCAGCCCGACGGCAAGAAGATGCAGGTCCGCTACAAGAGGGCGCCCTTCGCGGGGGTGCCGCAGGACTGGAGCGACTACCGCACCTACGCCTACGACGACACGCGGCCGGCGCCTCCGGTGAGCAAGGCTCCCATGACCCAGGTCAAGGGCGACCCGGCCCGGGGGCGGCGGCTCTTCCTGAGCCGGGCCCAGGGGCCCTGCACCGGCTGCCATCTGATTCCGGGCGCCGACGTCTGGCCGGCCGGCAACATCGGCCCCGACCTTTCGACGTACGGGGACCGGAACCTGCCCGACGAGTTCATCTTCACCCAGCTGTACGACTCGAGGAACTTCTTTCCCCACACGACGATGCCGCCGTGGGGGACGACCGGCGTGTTCAAGCCCGAGGAGCTCGTGCACATCGTGGCGTTCCTGAAGACGCTGAAGGGGCCCGTTCCCCCGGAAAAGGATCCCGACCGGAACCCGGACACGCGGGCCAAGCCGGTGGGCTTCGGTGACAACCTCGACCCCACGAATAATCCGGCCGTTCTCCTGGCCGAGGGCGCAATGGCCGTGTGGAGCAAGAAGGGGCCCGCGGGAAAGGCCTGCGCCGACTGCCACGCCGGAGGCCCGGAGAAGTCCATGAAGGAGGCGGCCACGCGCTACCCGAAGTACGTCAAGGCCTACCAGCGCGTGATGAGCATCGAGGACTTCCTGACGGTGCACGCGCCGGAGACCACGGGACTGCAGATGCTCTCCCAGAGCGCCGACAATCTCAACATGACGATGCTCGTCAAGATGCAGTCGAACGGCATGCCGCTGAAGGTGGACGTCACGAGTCCAGAGGCCAAGGGCGCCTACGAGCGCGGTCGGGCGAGCTTCTTCAAGCGGGTGGGCCAGCGCAACCACGCCTGCGCCGACTGCCACACCAAGGGCGCGGGGCGGGGCTCGGACAAGTTCCTCGGCGGCCGCCTGCTGGCCGACGTCGAGGTCGGGCTCACGAAGCACTTCCCCCTGTGGCGGACCAGCCAGGGCCAGGTCTGGGACATGCGCAAGCGCATGCAGTGGTGCATGACGCCGCTCGGGATGAACATGCTGCCGGCGGACGCCGTGGAGTACGCCGAGCTGGAGCTCTACCTCACGGCCTTCGACAACGGCAAAGAAATGAGCGTCCCGGGCATTAGGCATTAGGGGCCCCCCTCACCTTTATCCCCTCCCCCGATGGGGGAGAGGGCAGGGTGAGGGGGAGAGAGCAGCGGGGGGATCGAGTAGGACGGTGGAAGTTACGCGGCGGGATTTTCTGAGGCTGATCGCCATTGCGGGGGGTGTCGGGCTCGGCTCCCGCGCGCTGGCCGCCGCGCTCACGCCCGAGCGGCTCCTTGAGTTCCAGCCCCTCGGCAACGTGACCCTCCTCCATATGACCGACCCCCACGCGACGCTCCTCCCCGTCTACTACCGCGAGCCTGACACCCTCCTGGGCTTTGGCGCGGAAGCGGGGAAGCCCCCGTACGTGACCGGCGAGGCCTTCCTCCGCGCCTACGGACTCCAGCGGGGCACGCTCGAGGCCTACGCTTATACATACCTGGACTTCCCGGCACTCGCCGCCCAGTTCGGAAAGATGGGCGGCTACGCCCACTTGGCCACCCTCATCAAGCGGATCCGCCAGGAGCGCGCCGGCCGGACGCTCCTCCTCGACGGCGGCGATACGCTCCAGGGCTCCGCGACTTCGCTCTGGAGCCGGGGCGAGGACATGGTCCTGGCGCAGAACCAGCTCGGCGTGGACGTGTTCACGCCCCACTGGGAGTTCACGTACGGGATCGACCGGGTGAAGGAGCTCTTCGGCGACCGGGAAAACCGCGGCATGTTCAAGGGCGACTTCGTCGCCCACAACGTGTCGGACATCTCGTGGGGCCCCCCCGGCGACCCGGTCTTCCACCCCTACACGATTCGCGAGGTCGGGGGAGTCAAGGTCGGCGTGATCGGCCAGGCGTTTCCCTACGTCCCGATCTCCCATCCGCTCCGCTTCGTTCCCAACCTCTCATTCGGGATCAGGGAGGAGCAGGTCCAGCGGCTTGTGGACGAGCTCCGCTCCGCCAAGAAGGTGGACCTGGTCGTGCTCCTGACCCACAACGGCGTGTCGGTGGACCTGAAGCTCGCCTCCCGGGTCCGCGGCCTCGACGTCGTCCTGGGCGGCCACACCCACGACCCTCTGGTCAAGCCGATCCTGGTCGGCAAGACCCTCGTCATCAACTCGGGCGCCCACGGGAAGTTCTTGAGCCGCTTGGACCTCGACGTGCGGGGCGGCCGGGTGGTGGATTACCGCTACAAGCTGATCCCGGTCGTGTCCCGGTATATCCCCGAGGATCCCGAGATGGCGGTTCTGATCCGGAAGATCCGCGGGCCGTACGAGGCGAAGCTCGGCGAAACCCTCGCGGTCTCGGAGACGCTCCTCTACCGCCGGGGGAACTTCAACGGGTCCTTCGACGAGATCATCCTCGACGCCCTCTTGAAGCGGGCCGACGCCGAGGTGGCCTTCTCCCCCGGGTTCCGCTGGGGGGTGACCATCCTGCCCGGCCAGACGATCACCCTGGAGGACGTCTTCAGCCATACCAGCGTGACGTACCCGAACACTTGGGCCCGGGAGATGACGGGAGAAGAGATCAAGACGCTCATGGAGGACGTGGCCGACAACCTCTTCAACAGGGACCCGTACTATCACCAGGGCGGGGACATGGTCAGGGTCGGCGGGGTGACGTACGCCATCGACATCCAGAAGGACATGGGGAAGCGGATCTCCGACATCCGGGTGACCGGCAGGCCGCTTGGCCCGGCGAAGCGGTACAAGGCGACGGGCTGGGCGGCCGTGAGGGACGTGGATGGTCCGCCGGCCTTCGACGTGGTGGCCGACCATCTTCGTTCCATCAAACGGGTGAAGCTCGATCCGCGCCCGCGCGTGAAGGTCCTCTGAGCATGAGCACGGGCCGGGTCTGGGTCGGCGCCCTCTTGGTGGCCTGTCTCGCGGTCTCGGTCGGGGCCCAGGCGGCGGACGTGGAGGACCTCCTCTTCGACCTCCAGGTCATCCCGCTGCTGGGCCAGGACCCGCCCGCCTTCAGGCTCGAGAGCCTGGACGGCAAGAAGGTCTCGCTCGACGAATACCGGGGCAAGCCCGTCTTCCTCTACTTCTGGGCCACCTGGTGACCGTTCTGCACGAGGGAGTTGCCCTCGACGATCGAGCAGGTGCAGAAGGAGTTCAGCCCGCGGGGACTCAGCATCCTCCTCATCAACATCCAGGAGAGCCGGGAGACGGCGGGCAGGTGGGTCAAGGCGAACAAGATCACGCCTCGCGTCCTCCTCGATCTCGACGGATCCGTCACGGCCGCCTACCGCGTCACGGCGACCCCGACCGTGGTGCTCATCGGGCGCGACGGCAAGATGGTCGGCCGCGCCATCGGGAACCGGGGGTGGACCTCGCCCGCCGGCCGCGCCCTCCTGGAGGCCCTGCTCCAGCCTGCCGGCCGTTAGGCCCGCCCCCTCCGTGCTATAGTTTTCCCTCAAAGGAGGGGGCTCTGACGACCATCACGCTGGACGACCGGTACCTCCGCGAAGAAGGCCTCGTGTACCTGAGCGGGCTCCAGGCCCTCGTGCGCCTCCCGCTCGACCAGAGCCGGCGGGACCGCAAGGCCGGCATCCGCACCGGCACCTTCATCAGCGGCTATCCGGGCTCCCCGCTCGGCGGCTATGACCTGGCGCTCCAGCACGCGAGCCCGCTGCTCCAGCAGCACGACATCGTCCACGTCCCGGCCGGGAACGAGGAGCTGGCGGCCACGGCCATCAGCGGGACCCAGATGCTGGACGCCTACCCGCACTCCCGCGTGGACGGCGTGGTCGCGCTCTGGTACGGCAAGGGGCCCGGCGTGGACCGGAGCGGCGACGCGCTGAAGCACGGCAACTTCGCGGGCACGAGCCGGCACGGCGCCGTCGTCGTCCTGAGCGGCGAGGACCATGAGGCCAAGAGCTCCACCATGCCGTACCAGGACGACTACGCGTTCCTGTCCGCCGGGATCCCCGTCCTCTACCCGGCTTCCACGGGCGAGTTCCTGACGCTCGGGCTCCACGCCATCGCGATGTCCCGCCTGAGCGGCTGCTGGGTGGCGCTGAAGCTGGTCGGGGCCCTCGCCGACGGCGGCGAGACGGTGGAGGTGGGGCCCGACCGGCCGTCCATCGTGATCCCCGAGGTGACGGTCGACGGGCGGCCCTTCAGGAAATCGACGGACTTCACCTTCTTTCCCGGGCTGAACATCGAGACGGAGCGCCAGCTCTTCTACGAGCGTCATCAAGCCGTCCTCGCCTACGCGCGCGCCAACCGCCTCGATCGCGTCGAGGTGCGCTCCGCGCGGGACCGCGTCGGTATCATCACCGCCGGCAAGAGCTACGCCGACACGCTGCAGGCGCTGGGGGACTTCGGGCTCGCCGCCGCCGCCCTCGGGCGGGCCGGCGTCCGTCTCCTCCGCGTCGGCCTGATCTACCCCCTCGACGCCGAGATCATCCGGGAGTTCGCGCGCGACCTGGAGGAGGTCGTCGTCGTCGAGGAGAAGCGCGGCTTCCTGGAAGCTCAGGTCAAGGAAGCGCTCTGCGGCCTCCCACGCGGCGTCCGGGTCGTGGGGAAGTTCGACGAGCGCGGCGTCCCGCTCTTCCCCATCCAGAGCGGGATGGATAGCGATGTCGTGGCCGAGCGCCTGGGGCCCCGCCTCCTCGCATACGCCCCGGAGCACCCCGGGATTCTGAAGCGCCTCGCGGAACTGGGGGCGATCCGCTCCCGCCCCTACGAGGCGCTGCCGGGGCGGACCCCCAACTACTGCTCGGGCTGCCCCCACAACATCTCGACCCGCCTGCTGGAAGGCGAGCTGGCCTGGGGGAGCCCCGGCTGCCACTCCTTCGCCTCCATCATCGAGCAGCCGGAGCGTCACATCGTGTCCATGACGCAGCTCGGCGGCGAGGGGCTCCCCTGGATCGGGCTCGCGCCGTTCACCGACCGCCGCCACATCGTCCAGAACGTGGGCGACGGGTCGCTCTTCCATTCCAGCTACCTGAACATCCGCTTCTGCGTCGCGGCCGGCGCCAACATCACCTTCAAGATCCTCTACAACGGCTACGTCGCCAACACGGGCGCCCAGGAGCTGGTCGGGGGCAAGCCGATCCCCGAGCTGACCCGCCTCCTGGAGACCGAGGGCGTGAAGCGGATCGCCGTGGTGACCAAGGATCCCAAGGAGTACCGGACCGCCGATCTCGCCACCGCGGCGCGCGTGTACCCGGTGGAGGAGCAGGACCGGGTCCTGAAGGAGCTGGCCGAGACGCCGGGCGTCTCCGTTTATATCTACGACGGCGTGTGCGCCAACGAGCGCCGGCGGCGCCAGAAGCGCGGCCTGCTGCCGACGCCGAACAGATTCGTGGTCATCAACGAGGAGGTCTGCGAGAACTGCGGTCACTGCGGCGCCCTGACCAACTGCATGTCGCTCCAGAAGGTGGACACCGAGTTCGGCCCGAAGACCCAGATCCACGCCTCCTCGTGCAACCAGGACTACTCCTGCCTCAAGGGCGACTGCCCCTCCTTCGTGACCGTCGAGACCCGGGAGGGGACAGGCTATTGCCGGCCGTCGCCTCCGGCCCTCGACGCTGACTCGATCCCGGAGCCTCAGCAGAAAGCGGGGCTGGATCGCCCCTACCACGTGTATATCCCGGGCGTCGGGGGGACCGGCGTCATCACCATCAACGCTCTGCTCTGTTACGCGGCGCTCATTGATGGTAAACGTGTCCTCTCCTACGATCAGACCGGCGCGGCCCAGAAGTGGGGGCCCGTCCTCTCGAGCCTCGTGATCGCCGCCCCCGGCCAGCCCGTGGCGGCGAACAAGGTCGGCGCGGGCCAGGCCGACCTGTACCTCGCCTTCGACCTGATGGCGGCGGCGACGCCCGCGAACCTGGACCGTTGCGATCCGGGCCGGACGGCGGCCGTGATCAACACGACGCTCTTGCCGAGCGGTGAGATGATCCGGCAGGTGACCTTCACCCCGCCGGTGGAGGCGATGAAGGAGGCGATCGCCCGGTTCACGATGGCCGGGCGCAACGTCTCGGTCGAGGCGCGCCGCCTCGCGGAGGCGCTCTTCGGCGACTACATGACCACCAACCTCTTTGCCCTCGGCGTGGCCTATCAAGCCGGGCTCCTGCCGCTCACGGCGGAGAGCCTCGAGGGCGCGATCCGCCTGAACCGCGTCCAGGTGGACCAGAACCTCCAGGCGTTCCGGTACGGCCGCCTCTACGTCGCCGACCCGAAGCGAGTGGCCGCCCTGGCAGAACCGCCCCGGCGGGCGTTCGAGGAGGAGCAGGCCGCCGTGCTGGCGCGTCTCTCCGGCGCTGACGCCAGGGCCTACGTCTCCTTCCTGGACCGCTGCGCCCATCTGGACGAGGAGTCGCGCCGGCTCGTGGCGATCCGCGTCGGCGAGCTGATCGACTACCAGGACGCGCGGTATCCCGAGCCGTACGTGGAGTTCGTCCTCTGGGTGGCCGCCTGCGAGCGGAGGGTTGCGGAGGGACGGTCGGAGATCACCCGGGCGGTGATCCGCTCCCTTTACAAGCTCATGGCCTACAAGGACGAGTACGAGGTCGCGCGCCTTCACCTGAAGCCGGCGTTCCGGGCCGGAGCGCTCGGCCTCTTCGCCGAGCCGCGGCGCCTCGTGCACCACTTCCATCCGCCGCTGCTCCGGGCGCTGGGTGTCAAGCGAAAGCTGGCGCTCGGCCCCTGGTTCATCCCGGTTCTCCGCCTGCTCCGCGCGGGGCGGCG
>LDXP01000050.1:13689-21270 GCA_001443385.1 Candidatus Rokubacteria bacterium CSP1-6 | reverse complement strand
CCCTTCCGATTCCTCCCCCCGAGATTGCGCCGGCAAAGCCGGCGCTCGAACGTGCGCTAGCTGACCTCACACCTTCAGGCGCGGGTCCAGGGTGTCCCGCAACCCGTCGCCGAAGAGGTTGATCCCCAGGACGGTGATGAGAATCGCCAGCCCCGGGAACGTGGCCAGCCACCACGCCGTGGACAGGTACACCCGCCCGTCCGCCAGCATCCCCCCCCAGGTGGGCGTGGGTGGCTGGACGCCGAGGCCCAGGAACGACAGCGCCGATTCCACCACGATTACCCGTGCCATGTCCAGCGTGGCCACGACGAGCCAGGGGGTGAAGGCGTTGGGGAGAACGTGCCGGACGAGCACCCGCCCATCCCCGCTTCCGAGCGCGATCGCGGCCTGGACGAACTCCCGCTCGCGCAGCGACAGCACTTCGCCCCGCACGATCCGCGCGTAGATGACCCAGCTCGACACCCCGATGACGACGATGATATTCCAGAGGCTGGGCCCGAGCACGCCGATCACCGCGATCGCCAGCAGGATGAACGGGAACGCCAGCTGGATGTCGGCCAGGCGCATGAACACGTCGTCCACCCACCCGCCGAAGTAGCCGGAGACGAGCCCGATGGCCATCCCGAGGGCCCCCGAAATGGCCACCGCGGCGCACCCGACCAGGAGCGCGATGCGGGAGCCGTAGATGACCCGCGCCAGGATGTCGCGTCCCAGGTGGTCGGTCCCCAGCAGGTGCACCCGCCCCGAGGCGTCCTGCCAGCCCGGCGCCCGGAGCCGATGGACGAGGTCCTGCTCCAGGGGATCGAAGGGAGAGATCAGCGGCGCGACGATGGCGCCCACGACGACGAGGAGGACGACCGCCAGGCCGAACAGCGCCGTCCGCCGGCGGACCAGCCGCCCCAGCAGGGCGAGCCACTCGTGTTCCCCGCGGGCGCCGGCGCGGACCAGGACAAGGGACTCGGCTGCCTCGTGGTGGTTCACCGGAACCTGATGCGCGGGTCGAGGTAGGTGTAGATCACGTCCACGAGGAGGTTGACGGCCACGAACGTGGCCGCGAGGAGAAAGACCGCCGCCTGCACCAGCGGGAAGTCCCGGTTGTAGATCGCCTGGACCGAGAGGCGGCCGACGCCCGGCCAGGCGAAGATCGTCTCCGTGATGACGGCCCCGCCCAGGAGCGTGCCGAGCTCGATCCCGACGATGGTGACGATCGGGATGGCGGCGTTCTTGAGCGCGTGCTTCCAGACGACGGGCGGCTCGCTCACCCCCTTGGCCCGGGCGGTACGGATGTAGTCCTGGCCCAGGACCTCGAGCATCCCCGACCGGGTGAGGCGCGTGATGCGCGCGGTGGTGAAGAGGCCCAGGGTGATCGCGGGGAGGATCAGGTGCGCCAGATCGCCGCGGCCCGACGACGGCAGCAGGTGGAACCGAACCGAGAAAACCAGGATCAGCATGATGCCGAGCCAGAACGTCGGCATGGACTGGCCCAGCAGCGCGACCACGGTCGAGACGTAGTCCACGAGGGTGTTGCGCTTGACGGCCGACACGATGCCGGAGGGAATGGCCAGGCAGAGGGCGATGGCCAGGGCGGCGGCCGTGAGCTCGAACGTGGCGGGCATCCGCTCGATCACCAGGTCGAGGGCGGGCTCCCCGTGGCGGAGGGACTCGCCGAAATTCCCCTGGACGGCGCCCTTCAGGAAGCGCAGGTACTGGACCACCACGGGGTCGTTGAAGCCCATGACCTGGCGGAAGCGCGTGATCTCCTCGGCCGTGGCGTCGGGCGGCAGCAGGAGCAGCGTCGGGTCCCCCGTGAGGTGGAGGATGAAGAAGACCACGGCGGAGACGCCCAGCAGCACCAGGAGCGATTGGAGGAAGCGCCGGATGAGGAAGGTGTTCATCGTCCTGGTCTCAGAGTGGGCTCGATTGTATACTCAGCGGTGAACACCAATCAACCAGGAGCAGACCCATGGCCACCGAGGAAAAGGTCGGAATCGTGGACGGCTACTACGCCAAGATCGGGGTGGCGGCCATCCGCCTCACCGACGGCGCGCTCCAGGTCGGCGACCAGATCCGGATCCACGGCCACACCACCGACTTCACGCAGATGGTGGACTCGATTCAGCTCGAGCACCAGCCGATCCAGCGTGCCGAGCGCGGGAGCGAGGTGGCGCTGAAGGTCCGGGAGCGGGTGCGCCTGCACGACCAGATTCTGGTCGTCCGCCCCAGTTGATGCGCCCCTCACCTCTTCTCCTCTCCCCAGTGGGGAGAGGCAGGGTGAGGGGGTCCTCAGACCTTCCGCAGCCGCGCGACCGCCTCGATATGCGGCGTGTGGGGAAACATGTCCAGCGGCTGGACCCATTCGACGCGGTAACCGCCCCGCACCAGCTCCCCCAGGTCCCGGGCCAGCGTGGCGGGGTTGCACGAGACGTACACGATCCGCCCGGGGCCGAGCAGCACGAGGGCGCGGAGCGCTTTGGGGTGGAAGCCGGCGCGCGGCGGATCGGCCACCACCACCTCCGCCCGGACTCCGCGGGCGATGAGCTGAGGCAGCACGCCCCGCACCTCCCCCGCCAGGAACGTGCAGTTCTCGATCCCGTTGGCCTTGGCGTTGCGCCGGGCGTCGTCCACCGCCGCCTGCGCCACCTCGATCCCGTACACCGACCGGCAGCGACGCGCCAGGAGGAGGCTGATGGCGCCCGTGCCCGAGTAGAGATCGATCACGGTCTCGTCACCCGTCAGCTCGGTCGATTCCTCGACGAGGGCGAAGAGGCGCTCGGCCTGGAGCGTGTTGGTCTGGAAGAACGAGTTGGCGGAGATCTGGAAGACGAGCCCGCCGAGGGCCTCGCGGATATGGTCGCGACCGGCCAGGAGGTGCTCCTCTACCCCCACCGCCACGCTCGCCTTCTTCGGGTTGACGTTCAGGATCACGCTGGCGGTCTGGCCCACGCGGCTCCTGAGGCGGTCGGCCAGCGGCGCCAGCTCGCTCACCTGGGGGGCCGACGTCACCACGTTGACCATCGCCTCCCCCGTGCGCTTGCCCTCGCGCAGCATGAGGAAGCGCAGCAGCCCCTCGCCGCTCTCCTGGTCGTACACGGGGAGGTTCCGCTCGGCAAAGAAGGCGCGCGCCTCCGCGAGCAGCCCGTTCATGGCGTCCGACTGGATGAGGCAGCGCTCGATGTCGAGCACCCGGTCGTAGCGGTCCGCCTCGTGAAGGCCGACGACCGTCCCTTCCGCTGCCCTCGCCACAGTGAACTCCATCTTGTTCCGGTAGCCGTAGAGCTCGGGCGCGCCGATGATGGGGCGAATGGGGACGTCGGCGATCCCCGCGATCCGCGTCAGACAATCAGCCACCTGCTTGGCCTTGAACCGGAGCTGGGCGGGATAGTCGAGGTGCTGGAGGCGGCAGCCGCCGCACCGGCCGAAGTACGGGCACGGCGCCTCGACGCGATCCGGCGAGGGTGCCTCCACGGCCTCGATCACGCCCCTGCCGAAGCGCGAGCGCGCCTCCGTGAGGCGGACGCGCAGCCGATCACCGGGCAACCCGCCGCGGACGAACACCACGTAGCCGTCGGCGCGGCCCACGCCCTCGCCGCCGAAGGCCAGGTCGTCCACGGTCAAAGACAGAATATCGCCGCGCCGCGGGCGCGCCATGCCTAGGAGGATACGGGGTCAGGTCTTGCAATGCAACATCCGACCGGCGTGGTCGTATCAATAGCATGTGTCATTGCAAGACCTGACCCCAATACCATGGTTGGGGCGTCAGATCGAAGTCAATTTGCCCGCAGTGGCCGGGCGCGTTATGATAGGAAGTACCCATGACCCGCTCGCGCAGGTCCACCCCCACACCGGTCGGCGCGCTCCTCACGGCCGCCCTTCCCGCACTGGCCGAGCCCCTTCTGGCGCTGGCCGTGAGGCGCGACTGGCCGAGCGTCGTGGATCCTCAGCTCGCGCGGCGGGCTCGGCCCGGGGATCTGCGCGGGGGCACACTGACGGTGATCGTCGACAACTCCCCGTGGCTCCAGGAACTGACGCTCCGCGAAGGCGAGCTCCTCGCCCGCCTCCAGGCGCGCTACGGCGCCGGCAACATCAAGGCGCTCCACTTGACGCTGGCAACATCATGATCGCGCTTGTCCTCCTGGTCCTCCTCGGCCTCGCGGGTTGCGCCAGCACGGCGCCGGCTCCGGCCGCCGAGGCCGACACCCCGCGGCCGCCCGTCGCGCGCGCCGCTCAGCGCGACCCCGCCGCCGAGGCCTACTTCCATTACACGGCCGCTCAGCTCCACGCCCAGGCCGGCCGGCTGAAGGAAGCCATCGCAGAGCTCAAAGAGGCGGTCAAGCGGGACCCGGCCACGCCCTCCCTCTGGACCCAGCTGGCCCTCTGGCTCTCCAAGACCGACGCGCCCCAGGAAGCCATCGAGGCGGGGCTCAAGGCGGCGGCCCTGGCGCCCAACGATGCGGGCGTCCACCTCACGCTGGCCGAGCTCTACCGCGGGCAGAAGCGCTGGAGCGAGGCCGAGGCCGAGCTGGAGAAGGTCATCGCGCTCAACCCCCGGTCCCCCGACGGCTACCTCACCCTGGCGCGCCACTTCGTGGAGCAGCGGGCCCACGACAAGGCCCGAGGGGTGCTGCTCCGGCTCGTCACGGTCAGCCCGAACCTGGCGCAGGCGCACTTCCTCCTGGGCCGGCTCGCCATCGAGTCCGAGGCGTGGGACGACGCGATCCGCGAGCTCCAGCGGGCCATCGAGCTGGATTCCGATCACGACGCCGCGTGGACCGCCCTCGGCTACGTCTACGAGACCCGGCGCCAGCCGGACGAGGCCGTCAAGGTGTACCGGCGCGCCATCCAGATGAACCCCGACAACCCGGGCTTCGTGGAGCGGCTGGGCGACCTCCTGATCCGCCTCGGCAAGTACCAGGAGGCCCAGCAGGAGCTCGAGTCGCTGGCGAACGTGGCGCCCCACGACCCGCGGATCTGGATGAAGCTCGGCGCCGTCCATTACGAACAGAAGGCGTGGGACAAGGCCGCCGACGCGTTCCGCCGCGTGCTGACCCTCGAGCCGGGCAACCTCCGCGGGCGCTACTTCCTGGCCACCACCCTGATGGACGCCGGCAAGGACGCCGACGCGCGGATCGAGCTGGAGCGCATCCTCCGGACTGATCCCCGCTCCATCGACGCCCGGGTCCAGCTGGGCTTCCTCCACGGCCGCGCCAAGCGCTTCCCGGAGGCGATCGCGATCCTCCAGGAGGCGGTGAACCTGGAGCCCCGGCGCCCCGAGCTCTTCCTCTACCTCGGCACCGCGTACTTCCGGGCCGAGCAGCACGACAAGGCCATCCAGACGCTCCGGGAAGGGCTCTCCATCGACGCGAAGAACAAGGACCTGGAGTTCCAGCTCGGCGTGGTGTACGAGAAGCAGAAGCGCTTCGACGACGCGATCAGCTCATTCCGGCGGGTGATCACGCTCGACCCCAAGCACGCCGAGGCGTACAACTACGTCGGCTACATGTACGCCGAGAAGGGCATCAACCTGGACGAGGCGGTCGTCCTCATCAAGAAGGCCCTCGAGATCGAGCCGGAGAACGGCTACTTCATCGACAGCCTGGGCTGGGCCTTCTACCAGCAGGGGCGCTACCCCGAGGCCCTTCGCGAGCTCAAGCGCGCGGTGGAGCGCGCCAAGGAAGACGCCGTGATCTTCGACCACCTGGGCGACGCCTACATCAAGAACGGCTTCGAGGACGACGCGGTGGCCGCCTGGGAGAAATCGCTCTCGCTGGATCCCAAGAACGAAGAGGTCAAGAAGAAGCTCCAGGAGACCCGCGACAAGCAGCGCAGCGTGAAGGGTGAGCGGTCCAAGGCCCAGCCGTAGGCGTCCCGCCGCCTTCCTGGGGGTCGCCCTCGTCGTGCTTGCCGGGTGCGCCTCCCTGCCGCCCCCCCGCGAGCCCCTTTCGCCCGAAGCCCACCGCCTGATCGCCGTCCTCCAGCATCGCTGGCTGGAGTTCGCCGACCTCCGCACCCTCGCCGAGATCACGATCCAGCGGGACGGCCGCGTCCACCGTCTCACGGGCGTCCTGCTCCTGCGGGCGCCGGCTTCCGTCCGCTTCGAAGCGCTGACGCCGTGGGGGCAGCCGTTCCTCCTCCTCGTGGGCAACGCCGAGAGCGTGACCCTCTACGAGGTGGCGGACAATCGCGCCCTGGTCGGCCCGGCGTCGGCCAAGGCCACCGAGCGCTGGCTGGGCCTGGCCCTCGAGCCCGAGGAGCTGGTTGGCATCCTGGCCGGCCACGTGCTGCCGCTCAAGGACCCGTACTCGGCCGAGATCATCCCTGCCGACGGGATCGGACCTTCGATCAAGCTGACCGGCGCGGCCGGAGTGCAGCGGATCTGGGCGGACCCCGAAACGGGCGTCGTGAGACAAGTCGAGCTGACCGGTGCGAAGACGCCGGCCCGCGTCACGTACGCGGGCGGCAGCCCCGCCGACCCCCCGGCGGCGCTGACCATGACCGCCCTCGACGCGCCGCTCGTGGTGTCGGTCCGCTACCGCGAGCCGAAGCTGGGGACCGGGCCGTCCCCTGACCTCTTCACGCTCACCCTCCCGGAAGGCGTCAAAATCCAACGGTTCCGTTGACTCCCCCGACGGGGCGTGATACGTTTTTATGCCTTGTCGAGACGGTCGAGGCGGGCCCGGTCGCTCACGCTTCGGACCTCGGCCAAAGTGAACCTGGTGCTCGAGGTCCTGGGGAAGCGGGGGGACGGCTACCACGAGCTCTCCACCGTGCTCCAGGCGGTCGATCTATTCGACCGGCTGGTCCTGGAAGAGGACGAGGCCCTCACCCTCAGGACCAGCGACCCCGCTCTCCCCACGGATGAGGCGAACCTCGTGGTCAAGGCCGCGCGGCTCCTGATGGAAGCCGCCGGGGCGAACCGGGGAGCCCGGATCACCCTGGAGAAGCGGATCCCCGTGGCCGCCGGGCTGGGGGGAGGCTCGAGCGACGCCGCCGCCGCCCTCTGGGGACTGAACCGGCTCTGGGGCCTCCGCTGGAGCGGGGCCCGGCTGGCCGACCTGGCGGTCGCCCTTGGGATGGACGTCCCGTTCTTTCTGAGCGGCGGACGGGCGCGGGCGACGGGACGGGGCGAGCGGATCGAGCCGCTGCCGGCCAGCCCGGCGCTCGCGCTCGTGCTGGTGAAGCCGGACTTCCCGCTCTCGACGCGCGAGGTGTACGGGCTCGTGCCGGCCGGGCTGAGGGACGACGGCCGGCGGACGAAGGGGCTGATGCGGGCGCTGGCTTCGCGGGATTCGTCGCGGGTGGCCGCCAGCCTGTACAATGCTCTCGAGGCGGTGGTAGAGCCGGCGCATCCCGAGATCGGGCGGATCAAGCGGGCGCTCATGAGCGCCGGCGCGCTGGGGAGCGTGATGTCGGGCAGCGGCCCGACGGTGCTCGCCGTCGCCCGCTCGGCGGACCACGCGCGACAGATCCGGGACCGGGTGACGACGGCGTCACGGCTGGCGTGGGCCGTGCGCACGCTTGCGGCGCCCCCCATCCGGGTGGTGCGATAGCACCCTCTCCCTCTGAGAGGGAGAGGGTCGGGGT
>LDXP01000050.1:0-13649 GCA_001443385.1 Candidatus Rokubacteria bacterium CSP1-6 | reverse complement strand
CTCCCCCCCCGGGGGCGAGGAGAAATTGTTGGCCGCCTGCGGCGGCCGCATCTTGTTGGGGCGTGGCCAAGCGGTAAGGCGCGGGACTTTGGATCCCGTATTCGGGGGTTCGAATCCTCCCGCCCCAACCAACTTCTGAAGGGGGGCCCATGGCGTACGAGCTGAAGCTCATCACCGGCAACGCCAACCGGCCGCTGGCCGAAGAGATCGCCCGGGACCTCCGCATCCCGCTGGCCGACGCCGAGGTCTCGCGCTTCTCCGACGGCGAGGTCTTCGTCCAGATTAACGAGAACGTGCGGGGCGCCGACGTCTTCGTGATCCAGCCGACCTGCCCGCCGGTGAACGACAACCTGATGGAGCTGCTGGTGATGATCGACGCCCTCAAGCGGGCCTCGGCCCGGCGGATCACGGCCGTGCTCTCCTACTACGGCTACGCCCGCCAAGACCGGAAGGTGCAGCCCCGCGTGCCGATCACGGCGAAGCTGGTGGCCGACCTCATCACCGCGGCCGGCTGCCAGCGGCTGCTCGCGCTGGATCTCCACGCGGGCCAGATCCAGGGCTTCTTCGACATCCCGGTGGACCACCTCTTCGCCGCCCCGGTGATCATCGACTACCTCGGCAAGAAGGACCTGACCGACCTCGTCGTGGTCGCCCCCGACGCGGGAGGCGTGGAGCGCGCCCGCGCCATCGCCAAGCGAATCCAGGCGGGGCTCGCCATCATCGACAAGCGGCGCGAGGGCACCAACGTCGCCGTCTTCATGCACCTGATCGGCGAGGTCAAGGGCAAGGACGTGGTCGTGATCGACGACATGATCGACACCGGCGGAACGCTCATCCAGGCCGTGGACGCCCTCAAGCGCGAGGGCGCCCGGCGGATCCTGGCCTGCGGCGTCCACCCGGTGCTCTCCGGTCCCGCCATGCCGCGGATCGAGGGCTCGGCGCTGGAGGAGCTCATCGTCACCAACTCGATCCCGGTGGGCCCCGAGAAGCGCAACAAGAAGATCACGGTGCTCACCGTGGCCCCGCTCCTCGCCGAGGCCATCCGCCGCATCCACGCCGAAGAGTCCGTGTCCGGGCTCTTCGTGTAATTCTTCGAGGGAGGCAACAGCGCCATGGAGTTCCGCGAGCTGACGATCAAGAAGCGGGAGGGCACCGGCAAGGAGGTCGCCAAGCGCCTCCGCCGCCAGGGCCTGGTCCCCGCCGTGCTGTACGGAGGCGGCGCCCCTCAGACCCTCACCGTGGATTACCGGGACGTCATCAAGGTGATCCAGGGGCGCGAGGGGAGCACGACGCTCCTCACTCTCAAGTTCGAGGACGGCGGCGGGAGCGCCCGCACCGCCATCATCCGGGACATGCAGTTCGACCCGGTCTCCGAGAAGGTCATCCACGTGGACCTCCAGGAGGTCCGCATGGACAGGGCCATCACGGTGGGCGTGCCGGTCTTCGCCACGGGCGAGGCCGAGGGCGTCAAGGAGCAGGCCGGCATCCTCGAGACGATCCTCCGCGAGGTGCAGGTCTCCTGCCTGCCCGGGCTCATCCCCGAGCGGATCACCGTGGACGTCTCCGCGCTCATGATCGGCGACGTGCTGACGGTCGCCAACCTCGCGCCGCCCGAGGGCGTCAAGATCCTGAACGACCCCGGCCAGGCCGTGGTCACGGTGTCGCCGCCGATGGCCGAGGAGGTCGCGGCGCCCGCGGCGGTCGCCGCCGAAGTCGCGCCGGCCGAGCCCGAAGTGCTCACCGAGCGCAAGCCGAAGCCCGAAGAGGTCGAGGCCGCGGAGGCGAAGCCGGAGTCGAAGAAGGAAGCCAAGAAGTAGCCGAGGTCACGCCCCGTGGCCCAGGCGGTGGTGGGGCTCGGCAATCCCGGCCCGGAGTACAGGGGGACCCGCCACAACGTGGGCCAGCGCGTGGTGGACCGCCTGGCCCGGACCCTCAAGAAGCGCTGGACCCGCGAGGGCGCGAGCCAGGTGGCCAGGGCCCAGTGGCGCGGCGAGCCGCTCTATCTCATCAAGCCCGGCTCATTCATGAACGTGACCGGCCCTGCCGTCGAGCGCCTCTGCCGGCGCCTCGGCCTCGACCCCGCCGACCTCATCCTGGTGTACGACGACATCGACCTGCCGCTCGGCAAGGTCCGCGTCCGGATGAAGGGGAGCCACGGCGGCCACAAGGGCGTGCGCTCGATCATCGAGACCCTCGGCACTGACCAGCTCCGCCGCGTCAAGGTGGGGATCGGCCGCCCCGGCGGCAAGGACGAGGTGGTGGACCACGTCCTCTCCCCCTTTCTCTCCGACGAGCTGCCGCTGATCGAGACGGCCTCGGAAGAAGCCGCCCGGCACGCGCTCACGCTGATCGAGAGTCGAACCCCGTAGGCTTCAGAGGAGAAACCCATGCCCTGGATCCCCCTCGCCCCCGCCCTCGGCATCCTGGGGCTCCTGATGGCCTTCGGCATCTACCGCTACGTCGTCGCCCAGCCGGCGGGGAGCGGCCTGATGGTCGAGATCTCGGACTCCATCCAGACCGGCGCCATGGCCTTCCTCAGGAAGGAGTACACGATCCTGGCCTGGTTCATCGTGGTCGTGGCCATCCTCCTGACCCTCGGCATCGGGAAGTTCACGGCGCTGGCCTTCGTGTCGGGCGCCATGTGCTCCATGCTCGCGGGCTTCATCGGGATGAAGGCCGCCACCAAGGCCAACGTGCGCACCGCCCAGGCGGCCAAGACGATTGGGCGCGACAAGGCGCTCTCCGTGGCCTTCTACGGCGGGTCGGTCATGGGGCTCACCATCGCAAGCCTCGGGCTCGTGGGCCTCGGGATCTTCTACTGGGTCTTCCGCGATCCCCTCGTGATCAACGGCTTCGCCATGGGCGCCTCCTCCATCGCGCTCTTCGCGCGGGTCGGGGGCGGCATCTACACCAAGTCTGCCGACGTGGGCGCCGACCTCGTCGGCAAGGTCGAGGCGGGGATCCCCGAGGACGACCCGCGGAACCCCGCGGTCATCGCCGACAACGTGGGCGATAACGTGGGGGACGTGGCGGGGATGGGCGCCGACCTCTTCGAGTCCTACGTGGGCTCCGTCGTGGCGGCCATCGCCATCGGCTCGACCCTCCCCGACCCCGCGAAGTGGATGCTGCTTCCCATCGTCGTGGTCATGGCCGGGCTCTGCTCCTCGGCCGTCGGCGTGCTCTCCATGGGTGTCCTCCAGCGGATGGACCCCCAGGCCGCCCTCAGGAACGCCACGCTCATCGCGGCCGCCATCCTGATCGTCCTGACCTACGTCGTCGTCCAGGCCCTGGACACAGGGATGGCCCCGTTCTGGGCCGTCATCGCCGGGCTGATCGCCGGCGCGGTCATCGGCTATCTGACGGAGCTCTATACCTCCGGCAAGCGCGTCGTGGGAATCGCCGAGGCGTGCCAGACCGGGGCCGCCACCAACATCATCTCGGGCTTCGCCGTCGGTCTCGAGTCCACCGCGCTCCCCGTCGTGGCGATCTGCGCCGCCATCTTCGTCGCCTTCCAGGCCCAGGGCCTCTACGGCATCGCGCTCGCGGGGGTGGGAATGCTCGCCACCATCGGCATCACGATGAGCGTGGACGCCTACGGCCCCGTGGCCGACAACGCCGGCGGGATCGCCGAGATGGCTCACCTGGGCCCCGAAACGCGGAAGATCACCGACCGCCTGGACGCCCTGGGCAACACGACCGCCGCCATCGGCAAGGGCTTCGCCATCGGCTCGGCCGCGCTCACGGCGCTGGCGCTCTACGCCGCCTACACCCAGAGCGTGGGGCTCAAGAGCATCGACCTCACCCAGGCGCGGGCGGTCATCGGCCTCTTCCTGGGCGGCATCATGCCGATGATGATCGCCGCGCTCACGATGAAGGCCGTGGGGCGCGCTGCCTTCGGGATGGTCCAGGAGGTGCGCCGCCAGTTCAAGGAGATCGCCGGGCTCATGGAGGGCACGGCCAAGGCCGACACCGCGCGCTGCGTCGAGATCGCCACGGCCGCGGCGCTCAAGGAGATGATCGTCCCGGGGCTCTCGGCGGTCGTGCTGCCGCCTGTCATCGGCTTCATTCTGGGCAAGGAGGCGCTTGGCGGCTTCCTCGCCGGGGCGACCTTGATGGGAGTCTTCCTCGCGCTCCTCATGGCCAACGCGGGCGGGGCCTGGGACAACGCGAAGAAATACATCGAGGAGGGCCACCTGGGCGGCAAGGGCTCCGACGCCCACAAGGCCGCGGTGGTCGGCGACACCGTGGGCGATCCGTTCAAGGACACCTCGGGCCCCAGCATGAACATCCTGATCAAGCTCATGTCCGTGGTGGCCCTGGTTCTCGCGCCACTGTTCCGCTGAGCGCCCTTGGGCTTCACGTGCGGCCTCGTCGGCCTCCCCAACGCGGGAAAGTCCACGCTCTTCACCGCGCTGACCGGGGCCGACACGCTCATCGCCCCCTACCCCTTCTCAACCCTCGAGCCGCGGAAGGGAGTCGTGCCCGTCCCCGATGACCGGCTGGACGGCCTGGCCGCCGCCCTCAAGCCCGCCAAGGTCACGCCGGCCCACCTGGAAGTCATGGACATCGCCGGCCTCGTCGAGGGGGCCAGCCGCGGCGAGGGGCTCGGCAACCAGTTCCTCTCCCACATCCGCGCCGTGGACGCCCTCGCCCACGTCGTCCGCTGCTTCAGGGCGGGTGACGTCCCCCACGTCGGCGGCGAGCCCGACCCGCGCCGCGACACGGGCATCGTCAACACCGAACTGCTCCTGGCCGACCTCGAAGTGGTGGAGCGCCGGCTCGACAAGGTCAGGCGCGTCGCCAGGGCCGACCCCAAGGCCGCTCGGGCCGAGCTGGCGTTCCTCGAGCGCTGTCGCGACGCCCTCGGGCGCGGCACGCCCCTGCGCGCGCTGGAGCTGGACCCCCACGACCTGGCGATCGCTCGCGAGCTGGGCCTCCTGACGGCCAAGCCCCTCTGCTACGTCGCCAACGTGGATCGCGGCGACCCGACGAGCCTCGCGCTGGCCGAGCGCCTCGCCGCCGTCGCCGGACATGCGCCCGTCGTGACAGTGGACGGAAAGCTCGAAGGCGAGATCGCCCAGCTCTCGGCGGAGGAGCAGCGCCAGTTCCTGGCCGAGTGGGGCCTCGCCGAGTCGGCGCTCGTCAGGCTGATCAAGGTGGGCTACCGGCTCCTGGGACTGATCACCTTCTACACGGTGGTGGGCGAGGAGCTCCGGGCCTGGAGCCTGAAGGACGGCGCCACGGCCGTCGAGGCCGCGGGGCAGATCCACACCGACATGGCCCGGGGCTTCGTCCGGGCGGAGGTAACGCGCGTGGAGGACTTCCTGGCCACCCCCGTCTGGGCCGCGCTCCGCGAGCGGGGGCTGGTGAGGCTCGAGGGGCGCGACTACCGCGTGCGCGACGGCGACATTTTGACGATCCGCTTCACCGTCTAAGGCTGGGGTCAGGCATGCGTTATTGCGTTATTTGGATGGGAGCCCCCGCTACGCAAATACGCATGCCTGACCCCAAGTCTTTGGCAAGTCTTTGACAGGGTGGGGCCGAGGTGGTATATAGTTAACGTTTATCCACCGGCGACGATCCGGTACCGCAGGAAGGGGGGACGTGCGTGACCACGGTCATCGTCGAGCCCGGCGAGCCTTTTGAACGAAGGCCGGACTCCCCTCCGAATTGAGAAAGCGCCAGCACTACGAAAAGCCCAGCGTCAAGCGGAAGCGCAAGGCGCTGGTGGCGCGGAAAAGGGCGAAGCGGCGCGAGCGGTTCGTCGATTAAGGCGCGATCCCCGGCGGCCAGAGCCGAGAAGAGCGAGGGCATGGATGTAGGCCGTCTGTGGGGCAGGGGCGTGGAGTGGGACGAGGTGCGCGCGCTCCTGGCCCGTGACGCCGACACGCCGATGGGGCAGGAGTGGGCGCTCACCCTCGAGCCCGGCACCGACCCCGACGCCATCCGCCTAGCCCTCACCGACACTCGCGAGGCCCGCCAGGCCCTGGCCGAGGCGGGATCCCCCCCCTGGGGCGCGCTCCCCGACGTCAGACCGAGCCTCGAGCGCTGCCGAGTTCCCGAGGCCATCCTCGAAGGAGCCGAACTGGTCACCCTGGTCCCACTGATCGAGGCGAGTAACCGGCTGCGCGCTTACGGCCGCGGCGCGGCGCCGGTGGCCCCCCGGCTCGCCGTGAGGTTCAGGCACCTGCCGAGCCTCACCCCGCTCCACGATTTGCTGAGCCGGTCGCTCACCCCCGAGGGGACGCTCACGGACGAGGCCAGCCCCCGCCTCCGCTCGATCCGGCGGAAGATCAAAGAGCAGCGGGCCCAGATCGTCAAGGTCCTGGAAGCCCTCTTCCACTCCCAGGGCGCCGAGGCCGCCTTCCAGGACCGCTACGTGACCATCCGCCACGGCCGCTATGTCGTCCCCGTGAGGGCCGAAGCCCTGCCGCGCGTCAAAGGCATCGTCCACGACCGCTCCCAGAGCGGCGCCACGCTCTTCGTCGAGCCCGAGCGCGCCGTCGAGCTGAACAACGACCTGGTGCAGGCAGTGCGCGAGGAGGAGGCCGAGTGCCTCAGGATTCTCCAGGCGTTGACGAACGAGGTGAGCGCCGCCCTCCCCGAGCTCGACATGCTGGTGGAGGGGATCGGCGAGCTCGACCTGATTTTCGCGCGCGCGGAGATGGCGGAGCGCATGAAGGCCACCGAGCCGGAGATTGATGCCGGCCGCACGATCGCGCTCTCAGCGGCGCGGCACCCACTTCTCCTGGCCCAGTCCTGGAAGGAACCGGGCCGCCCCGTCGTCCCCGTGGATCTCCACCTCGACGCCGACCAGCCCCTCCTCCTCGTCACCGGCCCCAACGCAGGCGGCAAGACCGTGGCGCTCAAGACCCTCGGCCTCCTGGCGCTCATGGCCCAGGCCGGCTGCCACCTGCCCGTCGAGGAAGGGAGCCGCCTCCCCATCTTCTCGCGGCTCTTCGCCGTGATCGGCGACGACCAGAGCGTGGCGGAGAACCTCTCGACGTTCTCGGCCTTCGTGAAGCAGGTGAAGGAGCTCCTGGCCGACGTGGACGACCGCTCGCTGGTGCTCCTGGACGAGCTGGGAGCCGGCACCGACCCCGACGAGGGGGCGGCGCTCGCCCAGGCGATCCTGGAGGACCTCCAGGTGCGCGGCGCTCTCGTGATGGCCACGACCCACCTCGAGCCGCTGAAGGCGTTCGCGAGCACCCACGCCGGAGCGCGCAACGCCTCGGTCGAGTTCGACGGGGAGCGGCTCGCTCCGACCTTCCGCCTCCTCTACGACCGCCCCGGCCAGAGTTACGCCCTCACGATCGCCGCCCGCCTCGGGCTCCCTGACCGCCTGATCGATCGCGCCCACTCCCACCGCTCCACCCAGGCGAAGAATCTCCAAGAACTGCTGGCGCGGCTGGACCAGGAGGCGCGGCAGAGCGCCGACAGGGCGGCGGAGGCGGAGCGGCGAGAGAGCCAGGCCGCGGCGCTTCTCGGCCGGGCCCAGAAGGAAGTGGAAGCCGCCCAGGCCAAGGCCAAGGAGATCCTCGCCAGGGCGAAGGCCGAGGCCCAGACGCTCCTGGCCGACATCAAGCGGAAGGTTGCCGAGGAATGGGAGCGACTCAAGTCAGAGGAGCGCTCGAAGCGCGCGCTGGAAGCGACGCGGAAGCGGCTCGCCGAAGTCGCCCCGCCGGCGCCGGGCCAACCGGCGCGGACCATGGTCCTGACCCCCTCGTGGCGGGATAAACTGCGCGAGAGCGTGAGGATGCCCGAGAAGACCGACGTGCCGGAGGAGCTGATGCTCATCGGCAAGACCACCGACGAGGGGCGCGACCTTGTGGAGAAGTACCTCGACGACGCCTTCCTGGCCGGCCGCCACAGCGTCCGGCTGGTCCACGGCAAGGGCACCGGCGTGCTGAGGAAGGCGGTCCACGAGCTGCTGGCCGTGCATCCCCTGGTCGAAAGTTTCCGTCCCGGCAATCCCAACGAGGGCGGTGGCGGCGCCACCGTCGTGGACTTGAAGGTAGACTAGATGGCCGGAGGGTTCTCGCCCCAGCTCCTCGAGGAAATCCGCGCCCGGGTGGACATCGTGGACCTGGTCGGCCAGTTCGTGAACCTGAAGCGCGCCGGCGAGAACTGGAAGGGCCTCTGCCCCTTCCACGCCGAGAAGACCCCCTCGTTCATGGTCCACCCGAAGAAGGGGATCTTCCACTGCTTCGGCTGCGGCGTGGGCGGCGACGCCTTCGGCTTCCTGATGCGCCAGGACCGCCTGCAGTTCCCCGAGGCGGTGCGCGTCCTCGCGGAGCGCGCGGGCGTCGCGCTTCCCACCGAGCGCAGGACCGAAGTTGACGGCCAGCGCGAAGCGCTCTTCAAGACCATGGCCCAGGCCTCGGAGTTCTACCAGGACGCCCTCTGGAACCGCCCCGAGGGCGAGGGGGCGCGCCGCTACCTCGACTCGCGCGGGATCGCCCCCGAGATGGCGCGACGCTTCGTGCTCGGTTACGCCCCCGAGGGCTGGGACCACCTCCTCGGCTTCATGAAGGGACGCGGCGTCACCGAGGAGCAGCTGGTCCAGGTGGGCCTCATCCTCCCCCGCCAGACCGGCTCGGGGTTCTACGACCGCTTCCGCGGCCGGCTCCTCTTCCCGATCAAGGACGGCCAGGGCCGCGTCGTCGCCTTCGGCGGCCGCGCCATGGGGACCGAGGACCCGAAGTACCTGAACTCCCCCGAGACGCCGCTCTACGTCAAGGGCCAGACCCTCTACGCCTTCGACCTCGCCAAGCCCCAGATCCGCGAGAAGAACCGCGCGCTGGTGGTCGAGGGGTACGTGGACTGCCTGATGGCCCATCAGCACGGCTTCACCGAGACTGTCGCTGCCCTCGGCACCGCGTTCACCGCCTCGCAGCTCGGTCTCCTCCGCCGCTACTGCGACGAGGTCATCACCTTCTTCGACGCCGATGCGGCGGGGAAGAAAGCCACCCAGCGCGTGGAGGAGCTACTCGAGCCCGGCACCCAAGGGCTTGCGTGGGCAGTGAACCGGACCGGCACGTTCGGGGACGGATCGGCCCTCCGCCTCAAGGTGGCGCTCCTGCCCTCGGGCCACGACCCCGACAGCTTTCTCCGGAAGGAAGGCGCCCAGGCCTTCACCCAGAGGATCGCAGAGGCGCGGAGCCTCCTGGCCTACGCCGTGGAGACCGCGATCGGCGAGGAGAACACGACGGCCCCGCGGGGCAAGGCCACGGCCTTCGCGCGCGTGGCGCTGATCCTGGCCAAGGTCACGGACTCCCAGGAGGCCACCGAACTCGCCCGCGACGCCGCGCTGAAGCTCGGCGTGGACCCGACCCAGCTCTGGATCGAGGCCCAGCGGCTCCAGGGCGCTCTCCGAAAGCCGGCCCCCGCGACCGCGCCGGCCCCGGCAGGCGTGAACCTCCCCTCCGCCGAGCGCGATCTGGTCTCGCTCCTGGTCCAGAACCCCGACGTCCGCGCAGCGCTCCTGCCCGTCCTTGTCGAAGAGGACCTCGCCCATCCAGCGTTGCGCGCGATCCTGGCGGCGCTCAAGACCGTGACGGCGGAGTCGCCGGAGGCGCTGATGCCTCACCTGCCCGGCGACACCGAGCGCGGGCTTTTGGCCTCCCTCCTCCTAGAGGACCGCGCCTGGCCCGACACCGCCCCGCTGATCGCCGAGTACCTGAAGCGCTTCGAGATGCGGCGCCGCGCGCGGCAGATCCGCCAGGTCAGCCAGGCCATCGCCCAGGCCCAGGCGTCGGGGGATCCCGCGCTGCCCCAGCTCCAAGCCCAGCTCAGCGACCTCCAGCGCCAGGCCGAGGAGCTCAGAGAACTGGCCGCTCGCCCCAATTAAGGAGGTAGAGAAACGGATGGCTGACGAGCCGAAGATGGACGAGCTGGACAAACTGATCTCGATGGGCAAGCAGAAGGGCTTCCTCACCTACGACGAGGTGAACGACGCCCTGCCATCGGACATCATCTCGCTCGACCAGCTGGACGACATCATGATGATGTTCGGCGCCCTGGACATCGAGGTCGTGGACTCGGCCAAGGGCGGCGGCCGGCTGCCCTCCGAGATCGTCGAGGAGCGGGCGGAGGAGGCCGAGGAGCCCGGCGAGCACGGGGAGATCGACCTCACGCCCGGGCCCGTCGGGCGCACCGAGGACCCCGTGCGCCTCTACCTCCGCGAGATGGGGCGGGTCTCCCTCCTGACGCGGGAGGGCGAGATCTCGCTCGCCAAGCGGATCGAGGATGGCAAGGAGGAGGTCGTCAAGGCGATCCTCGGCACCAACCTGGCGATCGACAAAATCCACCTCCTCCGCGACGAGCTGAAGAAGGGCCTGGTCACGATCAAAGAGGTCGTGGACCTCCCCGACGAGGAGTTCCCCGAGGACCAGCAAGACGACCTCATCAAGGACGTGGTCGCCTCCCTCGGCAGCGTGGACCGCCTCCTCCGCGAGCGGGACAAGCTCGTCCAGCAGGCGAAGAGAATGCGCGCCCGCTCGTCCGGCAAGAAGAAGAAAGCCGACCCGCCCTGGAAGAAGATCGAAATGCAAGCGCAGGCGAAGCAAGATAAGGTGCTCGCCACGCTCAGGCACCTGCACCTCCACTCCTCGAGGATCGAGCTGTGGGTCCTGGACCTGAAACGCCTGGTCGAGAAGATCGTCCGCGCCGAGCGCGAGATCGCCCTCTGGAGCGACGGCAAGCGCCCCGAGCCCACCGCCGTGGACGCGTTCCTCGACTCCCTCTCCGACGACGACGGCGAGGATGGGGACCGCGACCTCTACCAGAAGGCCGCCGCGCGCTTCCCGACCATCAAGGACCGGCTCGTGTGGGTGGCGCGCCAGAAGATCAAGCGCGCCGAGGAGCTGGCCCAGGCCGACGCGCCCGAGCTCAAGCACATCGTCCACCTCATCAAGTCCGGCGAGCAGAAGGCCGCCCGCGCGAAGAAGGAGATGGTGGAGGCCAACCTCCGCCTCGTCATCTCCATCGCCAAGAAGTACACCAACCGCGGCCTCCAGTTCCTCGACCTCATCCAGGAGGGGAACATCGGCCTCATGAAGGCCGTGGACAAGTTCGAGTACCGGCGCGGCTACAAGTTCTCGACCTACGCCACCTGGTGGATCCGCCAGGCCATCACCCGCGCCATCGCCGACCAGGCGCGCACGATCCGCATCCCCGTGCACATGATCGAGACCATCAACAAGCTGATCCGCACCTCCCGCCAGCTCGTCCAGGAGCTCGGGCGCGAGCCCACCCCCGAGGAGAT
Source organism: Candidatus Rokubacteria bacterium CSP1-6 (assembly GCA_001443385.1). GTDB lineage: Bacteria > Methylomirabilota > Methylomirabilia > Rokubacteriales > CSP1-6 > CSP1-6. Next base: position 2,383 of record LDXP01000050.1, on the reverse strand, counting down.
CGCCCAGAAGATGGACGTGCCGGTGGACAAGGTCCGGAAGGTGCTGAAGATCGCCCAGGAGCCGATCTCCCTCGAGACGCCGATCGGCGAAGAGGAGGACAGCCACCTCGGTGACTTCATCGAGGACAAGCAGGTCGTCTCCCCGGTGGAGTCCATCATCGGCCTCTCCCTGCGAGAGCAGACCAACAAGGTGCTGAACACGCTCACGCCGCGCGAGGAGAAGGTGCTCCGCCTCCGCTTCGGCCTCTCCGACGGCTGCGAGCACACCCTCGAGGAGGTCGGCCAGGACTTCGCCGTCACCCGCGAGCGCATCCGCCAGATCGAGGCCAAAGCCCTCAGGAAGCTCCGCCACCCCTCGCGGTCGAAGAAACTCCGGAGCTTTCTCGAGACCTGATATGATGGCCACCGGGCCCATAGCTCAATTGGCAGAGCAGCCGGCTCATAACCGGTTAGGTCCTGGTTCGAGCCCGGGTGGGCCCACCAATTCGAAGGAGGAGGCGTGGACGCGCAGCTCCAGACGCTGATCGACCTCCAGGCGCTGGACACGAAGATCGCCGCGCTCGAGGCGGAGCAGGCCCGCCTCCCGGGGCAGATCGAGGCCATCCAGGCGGCCGTCGCCCAGGCGCGCGCCGGGGTCCAGACCCTCAAGGCTAAGCTGGACACGGCGAAGAAGGATACGCGGAGCAAAGAGAAGGACCTGGAGGACGCCCAGGTCAAGCGCCAGAAGTCAGAGGGCCGCCTCTACGAGGTCAAGACCAACAAGGAGTACTCCGCGGTCCTGGTGGAGATCGAGGAGATCAAGCAGGAGAAGGCGAAGATCGAGGAGGAGATCCTCTCTCTCATGGAGACCCAGGAGCTGCTCGCCGTCGAGATCCGCGACGCCGAGGCCGCCCTGAAGACCCGCGAGGCCGAGGGCCAGCAGGAAGAGGCCCAGATCCGCCGGCGCCTGGCCGCCGTCGAAGTCGAGCTGACGGGTCTCAGGGGCGAGCGCGAGTCCGTGGCGCGCGAAGTGCCCAGGGATCTCCTCGCCGACTACACGAAGCTCCTCCGCGGCCGCGGCGGTTTGGCCGTGGCCCAGGTGCTGGCCGTCGGGGCCGACATGGTGTGCGCGGGCTGCCGGATGACCGTCACCCCCCAGCGCCTGCAAGAGGTCAAGCACCAATCCATGCTCCACAACTGCGAGAGCTGTGGCCGCTTCCTCTACTGGCTCCCTTGAGGATGTCCCGCTTCTCCACCCTCATTCTCCACATTGACGGCTCCGTCGAAGGCAACCCCGGTCCCGGCGCCATCGGCGTCGTCATCGAGGACGGCCACGGCACCCCCGTCGAGGCCTGGGGCGAGGCCATCGGCCACTGCACCAACAACCAGGCTGAGTACCAGGCGCTCCTGGCCGCCCTCCGGAAGGCCCGCCGTCTCGGAGCGAAGCACGTAACGGTCCGCTCGGACTCCCAGCTCCTCGTCCGCCAGTTCCTCGGCGAGTACAAGGTCCGCGACGCGAAGCTCAAGCCCCTCCACGAGGAGGCCCGGCGCCTGGCCCGCGTCTTCGACTCGTTCGAGATCGTCCACATCCCCCGCGAGCTGAACCGCGCCGCCGACCGCCTCGCCAACCGCGCCCGCCAGCAGCAATAATTCCTTCTCCCCTTTGGGGAGAGGCGAATGTTTATTTCCCCTCTCCCTACCAGGGAGAGGGTCAGGGTGAGGGTCGATCACATCCTCTCGCCGGAGAGCGCCGGTACGAAGGTGAACGTCGCGGCGAGCGGGCGCTCCACCGGCCCAGTCACTTCCAGACGAACCCGCCGGGACAGGCGCTCGGAGAGCCGCCCGAGGATCTCCCAGATCTCCTGCCGGGAAGCGCCGAGCAGATAAATCTTCACCACGCTCGGGACCCCCAGGAGCCCGGCCCGCACCTTGATGGCGACGCGGCCGCGGAGATCGGGCCCGCCCAGCTCGGCGAGCACTGTGCTGAGCAACCGCGCCTGGCGCCGGTCGCGCAGGTTCAGGGCCAACGCCGCGATCAACGGACCGCCCAGGACGAGCATCGCGATGAGGACCGCTCCGAAAGTTTCCATGGCTACCTCCCCAGCGCGGGGGCGTCGGGGGCCTGGCCCAGCACCCACCGGCCCGCGCGGATCATGGCACGACCCAGGGCCACGCGGAACGCTCGGCGCCGCCGGCCCGCTGCTTCCTCCGCCCATTGGGATGCGCGGGCGAGGCGCTCGGCTTCCTGGAGCCGCTCGCGCACCAGGAACTCCATCAGATACACGTTCATGTCCATTTGCGGGGCCTCCTGTCTCTTCATCCAGTAAGACCCCGCAGGCGGGCGGCTGTGAAAACGGATTAGCGCGGGAGCGGGTGGAGGTCGGGCCGGCAGGTGGAGCAGGGA
>LDXP01000049.1 GCA_001443385.1 Candidatus Rokubacteria bacterium CSP1-6 | reverse complement strand
TTGGGCCCTCCTCACCTTTGTCCTCTCCCCCTCACCCTGCCTCTCCCCGCTGGGGAGAGGAGAAGAGGTGAGGGGACATCTGAGTTGGGTAGGGTGAGGGGGTAGCTCTGGCAGAAGGCCTTCATGGGGCAGGGGAGGCAGCGCGGCTGGCGAGGCGTGCACCAGGTGGCGCCGAAGTCCATGAGCGCCTGGTTGAAGTCGTAGGCCTTGCCCGGCGGGACGAGCGCCGCCGACAGATCCCACAGGGCCTTCTGGCCGCGGAGGGCTTTCATGCGCCGCGGCCCCAGGAAGACCCGTCCGAGCACGCGGCGGACATTGGTGTCCAGGATGGGGGCGTCCTTTTTGAACGCGAAGGAGAGCAGGGCGCCGGCGGTGTAAGGACCGATGCCCTTGAACGAGCGGAGGGCCTTCTCGTCGGAAGGCAGTCGGCCGTTGTAGCGAGCGACCGTTTCCCTGGCGATGCCGTGGAGGTGGACGGGGCGGATGTTATAGCCGAGTGGGTACCAGGTCCGCCTGACCTCTTTAACGGGCGCCCGGGCCAGCGCTTCGAGCGTGGGGTATCGCTTGAGGAACTCGCGGTACTTGGGGATCACCCGCTCCACCTGGGTCTGCTGGAGCATGATCTCCGAGACGAGGATGGAGTACGCGTCGCGGGTCTTTCGCCACGGGAGATCGCGGCCGTGGCGTCGGTACCAGGTGAGGAGCCGCTGCTGGAAGCGCCGTCGAACGCTCCCGGCCCTCACTCCATTTCCCTGAAACGCGTGACCGTGAACCGGTAGAGGTTCACCGCCTGGTCGGGCCGGATCGCCGCCTTGGTCCTGGCGATGGTCACCTGCTGGCGGGGGGAGGTGACGCCTTCGATGGCGGGCAGCAGCACGCCCCGCCGCTGGCCCGCCTGGACCACGACGCCGAACTGCTCGGGGTCGAGATGGCCCTCGTTCGGGATGGGCTCCAGCGCCCCCAGGATGTCCACCTCGTAGAGGAGTGCGGACAGCTCCTTCACCCCAACGGGCGGGAAGCGCGGGTCGCTGGAGGCGGCGGCCACGGCGTTGGTGATGATCTCGTGGGCCAGCGTGGGCTTGGTGGGCCCGAGCGTGCCGATGCAGCCCCGCAGGGCTTGACCCAGCCGGAGGGTTACGAACGCTGCGCCAGGCTCATTGAGCAGGGGAGGGGATTCGGGCGGGGGAGGCAGGAGCCCCCAGCCCCAGACGTAGTGCTCGACGGCCTGACGAGCCAACGCAAGGGCTTGCTGTCCGGGGATGTCCATGGCGTCTCATCCTTATCATGAGCATTTCAGGGCGGCCCCGCAAGTTGACATCATCCCGGAGCCCCCTGACAATGAAGTCCGTGGCTAACCGTCTTCCCCTTCACGCCCTCCATGCCGAGAACGGCGCCGTCTTCGCGTCGCCCTGCGGCTGGGAGCTTCCCTTCTCCTACGGCGATCCCGAGGCGGAATATCGTGCCGTCCGGACGGCGGCGGGACTCTGCGACAGCTCGACCTCAGAAGTGGTGGAGGTGACAGGCCGCGACCGGGTGAGCTTTCTCCAGGGGATGCTGTCGAACGACGTGAAGGCGCTGGCCCCGGGGCAGGGGTGCCTCGCGGCGTTCCTGGACGCTCACGGCAAGGTCCAGGCGCTCCTGACGGTGCTGGTGCTCGAGGACCGGCTCCTCCTCACGCTCGGCTCGGGGCTGGCCGCGAAGACCCTCCAGACGCTGGACAAGTACCTGATCTCCGAGAAAGCCTACTTCAAGGACGTGAGTGCCGAGACCGCGCTCTTCATGGTGGCGGGCCCGAAGACGCCGGCGGTCATCGAGCGGCTGACCGGCGAGCCGCTGCTCTCCACGCCCTGGGCTCATGCCGAACGCAAGGCGGGAGACGTCGCGATCCGGGTGGTCACAGGAGGCGGGGAGACGGGGGAATCCGAGGCTTGGCTCTACGCTCCCGCTTCAGCGGGCGAGCACGTCTGGCGAGCCACGATCGAAGCGGGGAAACCTGCCGGCCTGCGACCAGTCGGCGTGACGGCGCTCGACGTCTTGAGAGTCGAGGCGGGGGCACCGTGGTACGGCCATGACGTGGACGAAACCGTCCTGCTCCCCGAGATTCCCTCCGAGCCGTACGTGAGCTACACCAAGGGGTGTTACATCGGCCAGGAGATCGTGGCCCGCATCAAGTACCGCGGCCACGTCAACCGAGCGCTCACCGGGCTCACTTTCGACGGTGATCGAGCGCCGAAGCCCGGCGCGGTGATCGAAGCGGAGGGCAAGGACGTGGGACGCGTCACCAGCGCGGTCCGTTCGTTTGCCCTCAATCGGCCCATCGCCCTCGGCTTCGTCCGGCGGGAGCATCTCGAGCCGGAGACCGCGGTGACGGTGAAAGATAACGACCTGACGCTCGCGGCCCGGATCACAGCCCTGCCGTTCTACCGCCGCGGCTCCACGCGGCCATGAATCGCCTCGCGAAGGAGACCAGTCCGTACCTCCTCCAGCACAAGGGGAACCCCGTGGACTGGTATCCGTGGGGAGAGGAGGCCTTCGCCCGCGCCAAAGCAGAGGACAAGCCGATCCTCCTTTCCGTCGGCTACTCGGCCTGCCACTGGTGCCACGTGATGGAGCGGGAGTCCTTCGAAGATTCCGAGATCGCCCGGCTGATGAACGAGCTCTTCGTGAATATCAAAGTGGATCGCGAGGAGCGGCCGGACGTGGACCAGATCTACATGCAAGCGGTCCAGGCTATGACCGGTCACGGCGGCTGGCCCATGACGGTCTTCCTCACCCCCGACGGCGTGCCCTTCTACGGCGGGACGTACTTCCCGCCCGTCGAGCGCCAGGGCATGCCGGCCTTCCCCCGCCTCCTCCGGTCCGTCGCCGACGCGTACCGGGACCGCAGGGCCGAGGTTCTCCAGTCGGGGCGCCAGCTCGTGGAGCAGATGGCCCAGGGCGAGCGCCTTCGGACCTCGGCCACCCTCCTCACCCACGACATCCTGCTCGAAGCCTTCCAGGGAATCTCGGGGGAGTTCGACGAGCGCGACGGGGGGATCGGCCGGGCCCCCAAGTTCCCCCAGCCGATGATCTGGGACTTCGTCCTCCGCTTCTGGCGGCGCACCGGAAATCCGACGGCGCTGGAGATGCTGAAGCTGACGCTCACGCGCATGGCGCGCGGGGGAATGTACGACCAGCTGGGCGGAGGCTTCCACCGCTACTCGGTGGACGGCCAGTGGCTCGTCCCGCACTTCGAGAAGATGCTCTACGACAATGGCCAGCTGGCCCGCCTCTACCTCGACGCGTGGCTCGCGACCGGGGATCAGGAGTACCGCCGCGTCGCCGAGGAGACGCTCGACTACGTTCTGCGGGAGATGACCCACCCCGAGGGCGGCTTCTACTCCTCCCAGGATGCCGACTCGGAAGGGGAGGAGGGGAAGTTCTTCGTGTGGACCCCCGAGGAGATCCGCGCTTCGCTGGGGGATTCCGAAGAGACGCGGGTGGCGCTGAGGTACTGGGGAGTGGAGGACGGCCCTAACTTCGAGGGGAAGAGCATCCTGTGGGTGCCGCGCGAGCCGTCTGAGGAGCGCGAGGCCGACGCGATCGCGAAGGCCCGGAAGCGGCTCTATGAGGTGAGGGAACGGCGCGTCCACCCGGGGAGGGACGACAAGGTGCTGGCGGCCTGGAATGGCCTCGCGTGCCGCGCCTTCGCCGAGGCAGGGCGGGCGCTGAACCGCCCCGACTACACCCGGGCCGCCGTGAAGAACATCGCCTTCGTCCTTTCCTCCATGCGAAAGGATGGGCGCCTGCTTCGATCCTGGAAGGACGGCGAGGCGAAGCTCCTGGGCTACCTCGAAGACTACGCGATGACCGCAGACGCCTGCCTGGCGGTGTACGAGGCCACCTTCGATCGCCGCTGGCTCGACGAGGCCCGCGGGCTCGCTGACGAGATTCTCCGCCTCTTCTGGGACAAAGAGAAGGAGGTCTTCTTCGACACCGGCGCGGACCACGAGCAACTGGTCGTCCGTCCTCGGAATCTCTTCGATAACGCGGTGCCGTGCGGCAGCTCGGTCACCGGGGAGGTGCTCTTCCGGCTCGCCGTCCTGACCGGTGAGGAGGGCTACGAGTCTCACGCCCTCCGCGCCCTGCGGCCGCTGGCGGACTTGATGACTCGTCACCCTACGGGCTTCGGGCGCTTCCTCTGTTCCCTGGACTTCCACCTGGGCCCCGTCAGCGAGGTCGCCCTCGTGTGGCCGCCCGGGAAGAACGGCCTGGAGCCGCTCCTGACCGAGGTGTTCGGCCGCTATCTGCCGAATCGTGTCGTGGTCGGCTGCGTTGACGAAGAGACGTCGGCGCGCGCCGGCATCCCGCTCCTCGAATCCCGTCCTCTCGTCGGGGGCAAGGCGACGGCGTACGTTTGCCAGCGTTACGTCTGCCAGGCGCCCACAACGGATCCCGAAGAACTCGCGCGACAGCTCGAAACGTAACCCTCTCCCCCTCACCCTGCCTCTCTCCCCGGTGGGGGAGAGGGGAAGAGGATGGTATAATTCAAGTGGTCGTCGCGGGGGGAGGTTTCCTGAGAACCGGGTGCGGCCCGGGACCCCTCGAACCTGATCTGGATAATCCCAGCGAAGGGAACGCGGCGAGGTTGAACGTGTGAGGACCGCACCCAGGGGTGCGGTTTTTTGCTATGAAGATCGTCGTAAACGGGAAGGTCATGGAGGTGGCGGACGGGTTGACCATCGAGGGGCTCCTGGGCCAGCTCAAGATCCGCCGGGAGTACACGGCCGTCGCGCTCAACCGCGAGGTGGCGCCGAAGGCCGAGTACGCTGAGACGGTGCTCCGGGAGGGGGATCGCGTCGAGATCGTCCGCCCGATGGGAGGAGGATAAGCGATGCAGGACACGTCGCTCGTGCTGGGGGGGAAGGAGTTCCAGTCACGCCTGATCGTCGGGACGGGGAAGTATCCGTCCTTCGAGGTCATGAAGGAGGCCATCGTGGCCTCGGGAGCTCAGCTCGTGACTGTGGCCGTGCGGCGGGTGAATCTCCCGGGAACCGGCGAGTCGCTCCTGGATTACATCGACACTGCGCGCTACACGCTCCTGCCGAACACCGCGGGGTGCTACAACACGGACGAGGCGGTGAGGACTGCCTATCTCGCGCGGGAGGCGGGGCTGGGCGAGCTGGTCAAGCTGGAGGTCATCGGCGACGCCCGCACCCTCTTCCCGGACGTCCTGGGACTGCTCGAGGCGACCAAGATCCTCGTCCGCGAGGGCTTCACCGTGCTGCCGTATACGAACGACGATCCGGTCGTGGCTCAGAAGCTCCAGGACGCGGGCGCGGCGGCGGTGATGCCGCTGGGGGCGCCCATCGGCTCGGGCCTGGGGCTCCGCAACCCGTACAACATCAAGATCATCCTGGAGAACGTGACTGTGCCGGTGATAGTGGATGCGGGGGTCGGTACGGCCTCCGACGCGGCGATTGCGATGGAACTCGGGTGCGACGGCGTCCTGATGAACACCGCCATCGCGGGGGCACGGGAGCCGGTGGCGATGGCGACCGCGATGCGGATGGCGGTGGAGGCCGGCCGTCTGGCCTTCAAGGCCGGCAGGATTCCCAAGAAGCTCTATGCGACGGCGTCGTCGCCGATCGAAGGCCTGCCCGAGTGGACCTCGTAGGGGCAACGCAATAACGCATGCCTGACCCCAGCTTCAGGCTGTATCTGGTGACGGACCGGCGGCAAACGGGCGGGCGACTGCTGGCCGAGGTCGTGGAGGAATGCCTGGCGGCCGGGCTGAGGGCCGTCCAGCTGAGGGAGAAGGATCTCCCCGACGCCGAGTTCCTGGCCCTCGCCCACTCGCTGAGAGAGGTGACCCGGCGCGTGGGCGCCGGACTCTTCATCAACGGGAGGCTCGACGCGGCGCTGGCCGTGGGCGCCGATGGTCTCCAGCGGGGCCACGACGCGCCCCCAATCCCGGTGCTGAGGTTGCGAGCGCCGGGCCTTATCATCGGGGCGTCGGTCCACAGCGTTGACGAGGCCCGCGCCGCCGAGCGGGACGGCGCCGACTTCATCGTCTTCGGCCCCGTGTACGACACCCCGTCCAAGCGAGCGTACGGGCCTCCGCAGGGAGTTGACGCTCTCGCAAATGTCGTCAAGGCTGTGAGTGTCCGGGTCTTCGCGATCGGGGGCATCACGGCTGACCGCGTCGCCGCAGTCCGGGCGGCGGGCGCCCATGGTGTCGCGGTGATCTCGGCAATCCTCACTGCCGAGCGCCCGAGCGAAATCACGAAGAAGTTTCTCGAGGTCCTGGGGAGCGCGTGATGGCGAGGACGGCCGACATCCTGGTCGTCGGGGGCGGCGTCATCGGCTGCGCCATCGCCTACGAGCTCGCCAAGGCCGGGCTGGCCGTCACTCTTGTTGAGCGTGGGACTCCGGGCTGCGAGGCCTCGAGTGCAGGAGCGGGAATGCTGGCTCCCCAGGCGGAGAGTTCTGCGGCGAGCCCGCGGCTCGGTCTGGGGCTCGCCTCCAAGGCGCTCTACGCGGATCTCGCCCTCGAGCTTCGTGAGCGGATCGGCCTGGACATCGAGTACGAGACGGGCGGCAACCTCCACTGCTTCCTCGATGAGGGCGATGAGGCGGTGGGACGGGCCGCCTGCGCCTGGCAGCGCGAGGCGGGGCTCAAGGCCGAGCTGTTGAGCCGCGCCGACGCGCTCGCCCTGGAGCCGGACCTTTCCCCTGAGGTTCGCGGCGCGTTGTTCTTGCCCGAGGACCACTGGGTCAACAATCCCCGGCTCGTCACGGCTCTTGCCGGCGCGGCGGCCCTGGAAGGCGTCCGCTTTATCACCGGAGAGGCGACCGCGTTCCTGAGGGCCGGTGATCGTGTCACGGGAGCGCAGGTCGGTGAAGATCAGGTCCGCGCGGCCGTCGTGGTGCTGGCAGCGGGAGCGTGGAGCGGCCAGCTCGCGGCGACGGCCGGGCTTCGCCTGCCGGTGGGGCCGGTGAGGGGGCAGATCGTGTGCCTCGAGGGGATCCCGCGGCGGCACCGGCACCTCCTCCACATCAAGGACCACTATCTTGTGTCGCGGGTCAACGGGGAGATCCTGATCGGCGCCTCGGTCGAGTGGGCGGGCTTCGCCAAGCAGGTGACCGCCGAGTACGTGCGCAGCGCCCTCGACGCCGCCATCCGCCTGGCGCCGGCCCTGGCCCGCCTCCCCATCAAAGCCACGTGGGCCGGCTTCCGCCCGTGGGCGCCCGACGAGCTGCCGATCATCGGCGCCTGGCCCGGCCTCGATGGGCTGGTCGTTGCAACGGGGCACTTCAGGAACGGGATCCTTCTGGCGCCTATCACCGGCCGCCTGATCCGCGAGCTGCTGGTGGACCACGCCCCTTCTCTGGATCTCACCCCGTTCCTTCCCGACCGCTTCGCCCGTGAGGTGACCCGATGAAGCGGGTGTGCGTGTTCTGCGGCTCGCGAAACGGGACCCGAGATCAGTACGTGGCCGCCGCCAGGCGGACAGGGGAGGCGCTGGCCCGCCGGGGCATCGGCCTGGTCTATGGCGGCGGCGGCATCGGCTTGATGGGTGTCCTCGCCGATGCGGCCGTGTCCGCCGGCGGGGACGTCATCGGGGTCATCCCCAAGGCGCTGATGGCGCGAGAGGTGGCCCACCGCGGCCTGCCAGATCTGCGTGTCGTCGCGTCGATGCACGAGCGGAAGGCGCTGATGGCGGAGCTGGCCGATGCCTTCGTGGCGTTGCCGGGTGGCTTCGGCACCCTGGAGGAGTTCTGCGAGGCGCTGACGTGGGCGCAGCTCGGCATTCATCGGAAGCCGTGTGGTCTCCTCAACGTCGAGGGCTTTTTCGATCCGCTGCTCTCGCTCTTCGATCACGCGGTGCGAGAGCGGTTTGTCAGTCCCGACCACCGCTCCCTCGTGGTTGTCGAGGAGGATCCGGAGCGCCTGCTGGACGCGCTCTCACGCTGGGAGCCGCCCGCCCTCGAACGCTGGATGGGTCGTGAGGAGATCTGATGCGGACCAAAGAGCACGTCAAGCGAGAGATTCTGGCGGCCATCGATCGGCGGGCCGAGCAGATCGTGAGCCTCGGGGAGCAGATCCGCCGAAATCCCGAGCTGGGCTTCAAAGAGGTCAAGACGGCGCGCCTCGTGGAGGAGACCTTCGCTGGCCTGGGGCTGGCGCCGAAAACCGGCCTCGCCCTCACGGGGGTCAGGGCGGAGGCGCGCGGCACAAAGGACGGGCCCACGCTGGCGCTCCTGGGAGAATTAGACGGCCTGGTCGTGGGCGACCACCCCCTGGCCGATCCCGCGACGGGGGCGGCTCACGCCTGCGGCCACAACGCCCAGATCGCCGGATTGCTCGGCGCCGCCATGGGCCTCGTGGGCGTCAAAGCGATGGAGGCCTTGGCGGGGCGCATCGTCTTCTTCGCCGTCCCGGCGGAGGAGTACGGCGACGTCGAGTGGCGCGTGGACCAGGCGCGGCAGGGGAAGCTGGAGTTCCTCGGCGGCAAGCCCGAGCTCCTGAGGCTCGGCCACTTCGACGACGTGGACCTGGCCATGATGATCCACACGACGGCGCGCCCGGAGGACCGGAAGGCCGCCGTCGGTGTTTCCAACAACGGCTGCATCGTCAAGACGGTCCGCTACCTCGGCCGCGCGGCCCACGCTGGGGGCGCGCCGCACCGCGGCATCAACGCGCTCTACGCCGCCACCATCGGGCTCCAGGCCATCAACGCGATCCGGGAGACCTTCAGGGACGAGGACACGATCCGCGTCCACCCGATCATCACCCATGGAGGTTCCCAGGTGAACGTGATCCCAGCCCTCGTGCGCCTCGAGACCTACGTGCGCGGGAAGACCGTCGAGGCGATCCTCGCGGCCAACGTCAAGGTGGATCGGGCGCTCAAGGCAGGCGCGCTCGCGCTGGGGGCGAAGGTGGAGATCGAAACGCTCCCGGGCTATCTGCCGCTCTTCAACAATGAAGCCTTGGCGAAGGTCTTCCGAGAGAACGCCATCAGCCTGCTGGGCGAGGAGCACTTCGCCAGCGCCGGGCACCGCGCGGGATCCACCGACATGGGCGACCTCTCCCACGTGATGCCGGTCGTTCATCCCTACATGGGTGGGGCGGCGGGCGGCCACCATGGGGCCGACTTCGCGATCGCCGATCCCCTTCTCGCCTACGTGGCTCCCGCCAAGGCGCTGGCCCTCACCGCGGTGGATCTGCTCTGGGACGGCGGGGCCCTGGCCCGCGAGGTGCTCCGCTCCTCGAAGCCGAAGATGACCAAGGAAGAATACCTCGCGTTCCAGCGCGGTCTCCATCGCAAGGATCTCTTCGACGGTGCCCCTCACCCTGCCTCTCCCCACGGGGGAGAGGAGAAGAGGTGAGGGGATGTATGGGCGGGGGCCGGTCGAGTTCCCGAAGCGGATCGTCTGCCTGACGGCGGAGACGGCGGAGATCGTCTATGCCCTCGGGGCGGGGGAGCGGGTGGTGGGCGTCCCCGGCACCGCGGAGCGGCCGCCCGAGGTCGGGGAGAAGCCGAAGGTTGGCGGCTTCACCACCTTCAGGCTCGACAAGATCCTCTCGCTGACCCCCGATCTGGTCCTCGCATTCTCCGACCTCCAGAAAGACATCGTACGGGATCTCGTCGGAGCCGGCATCCCCGTGTTCGCCACGAACCAGCGCTCCTTCGACGACATCCTGCAGACGATCCTGATGATCGGAGGTGTTATCGGACGGGAAGCAGCCGCGCGGGAGCTCATCCAGGACATGCAGGACGAGGTCCGCCAGATCCGGGAGTTCTCGAGCATCTGGCCGGACCGGCCACGGGTGTATTTCGAGGAGTGGGATGCCCCGCTGATTGCTGGTATTCGTTGGGTCTCAGAGCTGATCGAGATTGCCGGGGGAAACGATGCCTTCCCCGAGCTCCGGGAGAAGGCGGCCGCGTCGGGGCGGGTGGTGGATCCTGGCGAGGTGGTCCGGCGGGATCCCCAGATCATCGTGGCCTCCTGGTGCGGGAAGAAGCTCGAGCCCGATCGAATCCGTTCCCGCCCCGGATGGGACCGTGTCTCGGCCGTGAGGGAGAACCGGATCTACGAGCTCGACGGCGCCGACATCCTGGCTCCGGGCCCCTCCGTGATGGTTGGGCTCCGGCGGCTCCACGAGATCATCCAGGCCTACATGCAGACCCGCTAGGCTCCATAAAGTGCCGTCTCGTTCCAGATAGCGTAAGCTCCTGTCAAAATGATCAAAAACAATATCTCTCCGATCGAGTCATTTTGCCAGAAATCGCGAGGAATAAAGTGAGGGGAGGGCAGGGGGTGAATGGTAATATGAAGTCCCTTTTCCCCATGAAGCCCAGTCCAGAAACCCAAGACATCGCGCGCCCTCAGCGCTTCTTTGAAGACCGATTCGGCATGACCTCCTCCCTCCTCGAGCGGCTCCTGGGCTCGGCTCTGGTCGGCCGGGTCGAGGACGCCGACCTCTACCTCGAGTACCGGGTTGACGAAGAGCTCCTGCTCGAGGAGGGCGCCGTCAAGAAGGCCTCCCGCCACGTGAGTCAGGGCGCCGGGGTGCGGGCCCAGTCCGGCGAGCGGACCGGCTATGCCCACACCGACGACGTCACGCTTGGGAGTCTCGAGGAGGCCGCGCGCCAGGCCCGAGCCATCGCCGAGCGTGCGGCGAGCGACGCTGTCGTCGCCGTCAAGCCCGACCGCCGGCCCCACGATCTCTACTCGCTGGCCGTCACGCCGGTCGCCGCCGACGTCTCCGGAAAGGTAGCGCTCCTCCGTCGCATCGACGAGGCAGCCCGCGGCGCCGACCCACGCGTCAGGCAGGTCATCGCCTCCCTCTCCAGCGAGGAGCAGATCATCCTGATCGCCACCGCCTCGGGCTGGACGGTGGGGGACGTTCGGCCGCTCACCCGCCTCAGCGTCACCGTGATCGCCGAACAGGACGGCCGCCGTGAAGTCGGTAGCTATGGTGGAGGCGGCAGGGTGCCCTTCGACTTCTTCCTCGAGGAAGAGCGCTGGAAGCGCTTCGCGGGGACCGCCGTCAAGCAGGCACTCCTGAAGCTGCGGGCGGTGGAAGCGCCGGCCGGCACACTCACGGTGGTCCTGGGCCCGGGGTGGCCGGGGATCCTCCTTCACGAGGCCGTGGGCCACGGGCTCGAAGGCGATTTCAATCGAAAGAAAGTCTCGGCCTTCGCGGGACGGATCGGCGAGCCCGTCGCCTCTCCGCTGGTGACCGTGGTGGACGACGGCACGCTGCCGAATCGCCGCGGCTCGCTGAACGTGGACGACGAGGGCACTGCGACCGGCCGCAACGTGCTCATCGAGAACGGCGTGCTCCGCGGGTACATGCAGGACCGGCTGAACGCCCGCCTCATGGGGATGGCGCCGACGGGAAACGGCCGGCGGGAATCCTACGCGTACCCGCCGATGCCGCGGATGACGAACACCTTTATGCTTGCGGGCGAGGACGATCCCGAGGACATCATCCGCTCCGTCCCGTACGGCCTCTACGCTGTCGCCTTCAGCGGCGGGCAGGTGGACATCACCAACGGGAAGTTCGTCTTCTCGGCGAGCGAGGCCTACCTGATCGAGGACGGCAAGCTGACCGCGCCGGTCAAGGGAGCCACGCTGATCGGCAGCGGCCCCGAGGTGCTGAAGCGGGTGTCCCGGGTTGGCCGCGACCTGAGTCTGGACGAGGGCGTGGGGACCTGCGGCAAGGACGGCCAGTCGGTGCCCGTGGGGGTCGGGCTTCCTACCATCCGGGTGGACGGCATCACCGTGGGCGGCACCCAGGTGTGAACGCCGATGCGTGAGCTGCTCACCGGCCTTCTCGAACGGGCGCGTCAGCGCGCAGCCACCGAAGCCGACGCGTACCTCGTGGAGGAGCAGCACTCGTCGGTCCAGGTGAGGCTCGGCAAGGTCGAGACCGTCACCCATTCCCGCGAGCAGCGACTGGCGCTGCGGGGCTTTGCCGGAAAGGCCTCTGCGTCGGCCTCGACCTCCGACCTCTCTCGCGAATCGGTCGAGCGCCTCGTGGATGAGGCTGTCGGACTCGCGCGGCTCACGGCTCCCGATCCCGTAGCGGGGCTGCCGGACCCGGGCGAGTGCGCCTCGACGGTTCCCGACCTGGCCCTCGAGGATCCCGGGGGCCACGGCCTTACGCCGGAAGAGAAGATCGCCATCGCCCGGCAGGCCGAGACTGCAGCACTCGAGGTCGATCCGCGGATAACGAATTCAGAAGGAGCCGAGTTCTTCGAGCGCCGGGCCCGGTACGCCTACGCGACGTCCCACGGGTTCTTCGGCTCCTACCCGACCTCGAGCTTCGGCCTCACCGTCTCGCCGGTGGCGTCGGCGAACGGGGAGATGCAGCGGGACTCCTGGTACACCTTCACGCGCAAGCGCGCCCGGCTCGACGCTCCCGAGGACGTGGGGCGAATCGCCGGCCGGCGCGCCCTCCGCCGCCTCGGCGCGCGCCAGGTCAAGACCTGCGAGGTGCCGGTCATCTTCGATCCTGAGACGGCCGCGAGTCTCGTTCGGGCGCTCGCCGGCGCCGCCTCGGGACCAGGGCTCTATCGCGGCACCTCGTTTCTGCTGGACCGGCTCGGCACGCGGATCGCCGCACCGGCGGTCACCGTGGTGGACAACGGGACCCTCCCCGAGGCCCTCGGCTCCCGGCCGTTCGACGGGGAGGGGCTTGCCATCGGGAAGACGGTGCTCGTCAATGCCGGCACGCTCGAGTCCTATCTCCTGGACACCTACAGCGGCAGGAAGCTCGGTCTCGCCTCGACGCACCACGCCGCGCGGGACGGGGGCGGCGTGGGCGTGGCCACCACCAACCTCTACCTGGCGGCGGGGGAGACGTCCCCCCAGGACCTGATCGGGTCGGTGAAGAGCGGGCTCTACGTGACCGAGCTGATCGGTTTCGGCATCAACATGGTCACCGGCGATTACTCGCGCGGGGCCGTGGGGCAGTGGATCGAAAACGGCGAAGTGGCGTATCCGGTCGAGGAGGTCACCGTGGCCGGGAACCTCCTCCAGATGTTTCAGGCCATCGACGGCGTCGGCAACGACCTGGTCCTGCGCGACCGCACATCGGCCCCGACCCTGCGGATCGCGCGCATGGTCGTCGCCGGCAACTAATGATGGAGAACCACACGCAATGATGATCGACAGCCATTGTCACCTCCACGAGGCGGTCTTCAGGGATCTTCGGGGCACGCTGACGCGGGCCATCGACCACGACGTCTGGGGGATCATCGCGGTGGGATGCGACCCGGGGACCAACGCGAAGACCCTGGAGGTGGCCGGCCATCACGGCAAGGCCATCTGGCCCTGCCTCGGGTGCCATCCTGAATGGACCGGCGTGACCGACGCCCAGGTGGAGGAGGTGGAGCACCAGGTCGGGGAGCACCACTCGCGGCTCGTGGCGCTGGGGGAGGTGGGGCTCCCCTGGTACTGCCTCCAGGCCGCGCCGGACCCCGCCACGCTCATGGTGCGCGGCCGCCAGCGGCTGGACCGGATGCTGGGGCTCGCCGCGCGCTACGACCTGCCCGTCATCCTCCACGCTCCTCACGGCGCCGCCGTCGAGGCGCTGGGGCTGCTGCGGAAGCGGGGCATCGAGCGGGCGGTCTTCCACTGGCACAAGGCGCCGGCGGAGGTGACGCGGCAGATCGTGGAGGCCGGCTATCTGGTGTCGGTGACGCCGGAGGTTGTGTACCGGGAGCGCGATCGGGAGCTGGTAGAAGGGGTTCCGCTGGAATCGCTCCTGGTGGAGACGGACAGCCCGTGGCCCTACAAGGGCGAGTTCGAAGGTCTCCCCACCGAGCCGTGGATGGCCGCGCGGGTCGCCGAGGAGGTGGCCAAGCTGAAGCAGCTGCCGGTGGATGAGGTGATGTTCCGCCTCTCGGCGAACGCCTGCCAGCTGTTCGACCTGCCGTACGCATAGCGCATGACGCGCAGGCGCGCCGCCGCCCCGCCGATCCGCGAGGAGGTTCACCGGGTCGCCGTCGGCGGGCAAAAGCTCGCGCTGGTCCTCCATCTCCCCGCTCGGCTCCCGGCCCCCGGCGTCGTCGTCTGCCACGGCCTGGCCGCCTCCAAGGACAGCGAGAAGTACCTCCTCCTGGGGCGGGAATTCCCGAAGGTGGGCCTGGCGCTCTGCCGCTTCGACTTCCGCGGCTCGGGCGAGAGCGAGGGCGCCTACGCCGATAGCAGCGTGGCGGGCCGGATCGCCGACCTCAAGGTGGTTCTGGACTTTCTCGCGACGCACCCGGCGCTCCATCGCCGCCTCGGGCTCCTGGGGTCGAGCATGGGCGGCTTCGTCGCCCTCCACGTGGCCGCCCGCCGGCGTCCCGCGATGCCGGTGGTGACCTGGAACGCTCCTGCCACCCTCCGCGGCCTTCAGCGCTCCACAGCCGAAGATGTGGCGGGGCTGAGCCAGGCCTTCTTTGACGAACTGGCCACCGGCGCCCTGGCCGACACTCCCGCGGGCGTGGCCTTCTCACTCACGATCCAGGCCGAGCGGGACGAGGTGGTTCCCCCGAGTCACGGCCAGGTTCTCTTTGACCGGGCCATCGATCCAAAAGAGCTCCACGTCCTGAAGGGCGCCGATCACCGCCTGAGCGACATGACCCACCGCATGGAGGCGGTCTCCCTCAGCCTCGGCTGGCTTACCCGTCACCTAACGCAGTAGGATGTGGGACATGCAGGTCTCGCGGGCCGCGTTCTTCTTCCTTCTGATCGCGCTTCTCCCCGGGTGGGCGTGGGCTCAGATGTACCTGTGGGAGGACGAGCAGGGGACGGTCCACTATACGAACGAGCTCCAGAGCGTCCCGGAGCCCTATCGCTCCCGCGCCCGCTTCGTCCCGGCGTCTCCCATGGCGCCTCCCGCCGTCGCGCCGGCTCAAGGGATCACGCGGATCCCCTTCACGCCTGGATCGCCGATCCTGGTCAACGCGAGGATCAATGGCGGGGGGCCGGTCACGCTGATCCTGGACACCGGAGCCGACCGGACGCTGCTGACGCCCATGGCGCTCTGGAGGCTGGGCATCTCCACCGACAACGCGCCGCCGGCCGAGATCAAGGGAGCGACGGGGACGGCGCGGGCGGCGCTGGTGCAGGTGCTCTCGGTAGAGGTGGGGGAGGCCCGTGCGGGGCCGCTCCTGATCATCGCTCACGACGCCGACCTGAAGCAGGCGGAGGGCCTCCTGGGGCGGGATTTTCTGGAGCGGTTCACAGTCACCATCGACGCCAAGGAACGGGTTGTCACCCTCGTTCCCAAGTAGCCAAAGGAGGACCACGATCATGACCACGGAAGTAATCCAGCCGCACAATACCAAGGCCGCGGCAACCTGGAACTCGGGCGGGCGGCACTATGATGGGGTCAGCGCGACGATCGCCGACTCCATCGAGCACTGCGTTATCCGGCTCGCGCCGAGGGCGGGCGAGCGCGTCCTCGACGTGGCGACGGGGACCGGCTGGACCGCGCGCCGCGTCGCGGCCCGCGGCGCCAGCGTCGTCGGCCTTGATCTCGGCGCCGACCTCATCGAGGCGGCGAAGGCGCTGGCGGCGGAGGCCAGATTGACGATCGACTTCAGGGTGGGGGATGCCGAGAAGCTGCCGCTCGACGATGGGAGCTTCGACGCGGTCATCTCGACGTGCGGTGTCATGTTCGTCAGCCGGCCGGAAGCCGCCGCCGCGGAGCTGGCGCGCGTCTGCCGGAAGGGCGGGCGGCTGGGCCTCACGACGTGGACCCCCGATGGAACCATCGCCGGATTCTTCAAGGTCATGCGGCAGTACATGCCTGCTCCCCCGACACCTGCACCTCCTTCCCCGTTCGAGTGGGGGAACCCTGACCGGGTGAGGCAACTTCTGGGCTCCGCATTCGACCTGCGCTTCGAGAAAGGCACCACGGTGCTCCGCGAGCCGAATGGCGAGGCCGTGTGGGAGTTGTTCGTGGCCGGCTACGGGCCGACCCGGTCGCTTGCCGCGAGCCTGGATCCCGCGAAGCGGGATATGCTGAAGCGCGATTTTATCGCCTATCACGATGGCTTCAGGAATGACCTGGGCGTGGCCATGCCGCGCGACTATCTGGTGACGGTCGGCGTCCGGAAGTAGGTCAGGCGTCACCGTTGACGGGCCCCGTGGCGCGTGCTAGCAATTGGAGGGGATTCACTCGATGGAGCGAATTGGGGATCTCCACCTCGAACGCACTAGGCCGCGCGGTCCCGCCAAGCCGGTTCCCCTCCTCTTCGTTCACGGCATGTGGCTCGGGTCCTGGTGCTGGGAGAACTATCTCCGGGTCGCCGCCGCCGCCGGCTGGGACGCCTGGGCGCTGAACCTCAGGGGACACCACGGCAGCCGTCCGGTTCCAAACCTCGGGGAAGTCGGGATCGACGACTACGTCCAGGACGTCCTGGACTGCTTGAGGGTGCTGGGCGAGGTGGTCCTGGTGGGGCACTCCATGGGCGGGCTGATCGCCCAGAAGGTCGCCGAGGTCGGCGGCGCGCGGGCGGCGGTCTTCCTCACCAGCGCCGCGCCAAAGGGCATTCTGGTGCTCCGCTGGCCCGTGCTCTGGCGCATGACCCGCTACGTCTTTCCGATGGCGGCCAATCGCCCGTTCCTTGCGACGCGCGCCCATATGGATGCCCTCGTCGGCAACCGCCTCTCGCCCGAGCGCCAGGCCGAGACGTACGCGCGGATGGTGCCCGAGTCGGGGCGGGCCGCGCGAGAACTGGCCTTCGGATTGATTGCCGTGGACGAGCAGCGGGTCGACTGCCCCACGCTGGTCGTCGGCGCTCAATGGGACCGGCTCACGCCGGCGACGGTGCAGCGCCGGATCGCGGCCAAGTACGACGCCGAGTACCTCGAAGCGGCCGGGCACGGTCACGTGCTGATGCTGGAGGAGGGCTGGGAACTGTCCTTGAAGGAGATTCTGGCGTGGGTGGACCGCGCGATCGCAGAGGAGCCGCGCGCGTGAAACGGCGGCTTCTCATCGCGGCGGCCGTGGTGGTCGGGGTGGGCGCCCTCGGTTACGGAGGCTACGCGTGGGACTACGCGAGTCGCTACGTGTGGACCAACGACGCGTACATTGAAGGCTCCATCGGCGTGGTCAGTGCGAAGGTGCCTGGTCAAGTGGTTCGCGTCCTCGTGAGGGACAACCAGGCCGTGAAGGGCGGCGACCTCCTGGTCCAGATCGATCCCCGCGACTACCAGGCCCGGCGCGACCAGGCGGCGGCGGCGGTCGCGATGGCCGAGGCCAGCAGCCGGGCGGCTCACACCGAGGTGCCGCTCATGCGCGATACGACGCGGACCCAGGTGGACCAGTCGCGGGCGGCGCTCGAGGCGGCCGTCGTCGGCGTCAAGTCCAGCCAGTCGGTGGTCGAGGAAACGCGCGCCCGCGTGGAGGCCCGCAAGGCGGCCGTCGCCGCCCTCCGCGCCGACATGGCCGGGGCGGAATCCGTGAAGCGCAAGGCGTGGCTCGACCTCGAGCGGATGCGGACGCTGGTCAAGGAAGGCTTCGTCTCCCAGCGCGATTTCGAGCAGGCCGAGTCCGCCTTCGAGACGGCCGAGGCCGGCCACGAGTCGGCCTGGCGGCGGCTGGGCCAGGGCGAGAAGGAAGTGGTCCAGGCCGAGGCGGAGCTCCAGTCGAAGATCCTGGCGGTAGACCAGTCGCGGCAGCGCGAAGCCGAGGCCCGCGCGGCTCTGGCGCGCGCCGAGAGCCAGCTCCGCCAGGTGGCGGTCAAGGAGGCGGAGGCTCACCGGGCCGCGGCGCGGCTCAGGGAGGCCGAGGCGGACCTGGCCTACGCCGAGCTGCAGCTCAAGGAGACCGAGGTGCGGGCTCCTATGGAGGGCGTTGTCTCCAAGAAGACCGTCGAGATGGGACAGGTGGTGCAGATGGGGCAGCCCCTCCTTGCTCTCGTGCCGCTCGAGAGCGTCTGGGTGGTGGCCAACTTCAAGGAGACTCAGTTGGCGCGCGTGCGCCCGGGGATGAAGGTCGTGGTGGCGGTGGACGGCTTCCCCGGCGAGACGTTCCCCGGCAGCGTCGAGTCCATCAGCGCCGGGACGGGCTCCCGCTTCTCGCTCCTGCCCCCCGAGAACGCGACGGGCAACTGGGTCAAGGTCGTCCAGCGCGTCCCGGTCAAGATCGTCCTCGACCGCGCCAACGGCAACCCGCACACGCTCCGGGCCGGGATGTCGGCGCACGTGACGATCCGCGTCCGCTAGCGCCGTGCCGACGACCTTCGCATCCCTGACCCGCGAGGACGACCTCGCGCTGCCGACCTCCCGCAAGGCCCTGATCACCCTCTCGGTGATGCTGGTCACCTTCATGCAGATCCTCGATACCAGCGTCACCAACGTGGCGATCACCCACATGCAGGGGAGCATGTCGGCCAGCGTGGAGGAGATCACCTGGGTCATCACCTCCTACCTGGCCGCCAACGCCATCGTGCTCCCCGCGACCGGGTGGCTGGCGGGGCTCCTCGGCCGGAAGCGCTTCTTCCTGATCTCGGTGACGCTCTTCACGGTCAGCTCGTTCCTCTCGGGGATCGCGCCGAACCTGACACTGCTGATCCTGGCGCGGATCCTCCAGGGGATCGGCGGGGGGCCGCTCCTGCCGATGTCCCAGGCCATCATGTGGGAGATCTTCCCGCTGGAGCAGCGGGGGATGGCCATGGCGATCTGGGGCGTGGGGGTCATGTTCGCGCCGATCATCGGGCCCACGCTCGGGGGGTGGATTACCGACAACTGGTCGTGGCCGTGGATCTTCTACATCAACCTCCCCGTGGGGATCGTGGGCTTCTTCATGGCCGGCGCGTTTCTCTTCGATCCGCCGTACCTCAAGCGCGCTCAAAAGATCGACGTCCTCGGGCTGGCGCTGATGGTGCTGGGCTTCGGGAGCCTCCAGCTCCTCCTCGACCGCGGCGAGCGCGAGGACTGGTTCGATTCGAACCTGATCGTCACGCTGGCCGTTGTGGGGGGCACCGCGGTCGTGCTGTTCCTCCTCCGCCAGCTCACCGCCGACGAGCCGGTGGTGGACCTCGGCGTGTTCCGGGACCGGAACTTCGCCCCCGGGACGCTGATCGTGGCCATGGTGATGTTCGGGCTCTTCTCCTCGATGCTGCTCCAGACCCTCTACATGCAGAAGCTGATGGGCTACGACGCGCTCGGCGCCGGACTCGTGCTGGCGCCGGCCGGGTTCGGGAACATGCTCTCCCTCCTCGTGGCGGGGCGCCTGGTCACCCGAATGGATCAGCGCGTCCTCCTGGGGTTCGGCTGCGTCGTCAACGCCGTGGCGCTCTCCATGATGGGAACGCTGAACCTCTCGGTGGACTACTGGCACCTGGCGCTGCCGCGCCTGATCCAGGGGGTGGGGATCGGGTTCATCTTCGTGCCGCTGACCACGCTGACGATGGCGAATATCCCACGCGAGCGGCTGGGCAACGCCACCACGCTCTTCAACGTGGTCCGCAACTTCGGCGGCAGCGCGGGGATCGCCTTGGCCGCCACGTTCCTGGCGCGCCGGAGCCAGGTCCATCAGGCCGACCTGGTGAGCCACGTCAACATCTGGGATCCGGAAACGGCCAACCGCCTTCAGGAGCTGACGCGGACCTTCTTCCTGCAGGGCGCCGACCCCTACACGGCGCGGAACCAGGCCCTGGGCACACTCTACCGCTCCACGGTGGAGCAGGCCACGGTGCTCGCGTTCATGGACGACTTCTGGCTGCTGACGGTGTTGTTCGCGGCGGTCATCGTCCTGGTCCCGCTCTTCAAGCGCGTGCGGCTGACTCCGGCCGCCTCGCCGGTTCCCGCCGCAGACTGATGCCGCCCGCCCTCCTGCTCGCCGGCGGCGAAGTCCTCGACCCTGCCCAGGGCCTCAGGCAGCGGCTGGACGTGGCGTGCTGCGATGGCCGCGTCGCAGCCCTCGGCCGGGACCTTCCCCGGGACGGCCACGAGGTCATCGACGTGAGCGGCAAACTGGTGGTCCCCGGCCTCATCGACCAGCACGCCCACTGCTTCATCGGCGCTTCGGACCTGGGCGTCCGCACCGACGAAATCTGCGCTTCGACGGGCGTCACCACCTTCATCGATGGTGGCAGCGCGGGGGCCGGGACCTTCGAGGGGATGCGCGAGTTCATCCTGAGCCGCTCGCGCGTCAGGATCCTGGCCTTCCTCAACATCTCGGCCGTCGGGCTGACCTACCTGGAGGTCGGCGAGCTCAACCATCTGGCGTACGCCGACGCCGATGCCGCGGCCCGCGTGGCGCGGGAGCACCGGGACCTGATCCTGGGCATCAAGGTGCGCCAGCAGAAGGAGGTCGTGGGCGATGCCGGTCTCGAGCCGCTGAGGCGCGCGATCCGGGCGGCCGAATCGGCGGGCGGACTCCGCGTGATGGTCCACGTGACCAACCCCGCGGCGCCGCTCGAGGACCTCCTGACGCTGCTTCGCCCCGGCGACATCGTGAGCCATTTCCTCCACGGGCGCGGCGACGGCATCCTGGGCGAGAAGGGAAAGGTCAAGGCCGGGGTGAGGGAGGCCCGCCGGCGCGGCGTCCTCTTCGACGTCGCCCACGGCCGGAGCCACGTGAATTTCCCCGTGGCCCGCGCTGCCATCGAGCAGGGCTTTTTCCCGGACACGATCTCCTCCGACCTGACGAGCGGCGGCGCGGCGCGGATCGTTAAGGACCTGCCGACGACGCTCTCCAAGTTCCTGAACCTGGGCATGCCGCTGGAGGACGTGGTCCGGGCGGCAACGGCGACGCCGGCGCGGGCCATCGGTCGGGAGGGGGAGCTCGGGACCTTGAAGCCCGGCGCCGCGGCCGATGTGGCGGTGTTCGATCTCGAGGAGGGCGCCTTCGACTTCGAGGACGCCGACGGTCACACGCTCGCCGGTCGCCGGCGACTCGCCCCGTATCTCACGGTCAAGGATGGCCAGCTCTGGTGGCGGAGGGCGCCATGAAGGCAGAGGCGACACGCGGGCGCGCGCCTAAACTCCCTCTCCCCCAGGGGGAGAGGGCGGGGGTGAGGGGACCTACGTGACGTGGTCCCGGAGCCAGTCCACGATGGCGGGGAGCGGCGTGCCCGGGGTGAACACGGCCATCACGCCGAGTTCGTTCAGGTGCGGGATCAGATGCGGGGGGACAATCCCCCCGACGATGACGGGGATGCCCCCGGCGCCGTGCGCCTTGAGCGAGTCCATCAGGATCGGCACCAGGATCTCGGGGGCACCGTCCATGATCCGGTAGCCGATCACGTCGGCGTCCTCCTGGACCGCGATTTCGGCGATCCGGCGCGGGACCAGGTGGCCCGCCA
>LDXP01000048.1 GCA_001443385.1 Candidatus Rokubacteria bacterium CSP1-6 | reverse complement strand
CGGCCTGGTAGCCGGCCTCGACGGCGGTCAGGATCGCCAGGGCCGCCACGACCGTCTTCCCCGAGCCCACATCGCCCTGGAGCACCCGGTTCATGGGGTGGGGCACCGCCAAGTCTCGGCGGATCTCCTCCCACACGCGCTCCTGGGCCCGAGTGAGCATAAAGGGCATGGCCTGCCGCAGCCGCGCGACGAGCTCGCCGGCCGGCGCCATGGTGATGCCGCGCTGCCGCCCCTCACGATGCCGTCGGATCGCGAGGCCCAGCTCGAAGAGGAAGAAATCGTCGAAGACGAGGCGGCGCCGGGCCGCGGCGAGCTCCTCCTCGGTCTGGGGGAAGTGGATGGCCCTGACGGCGTCGGGCAGGGCACTGAGCCGGTGGCGGCGGCGCAGCGCCTCGGGCAGGCTCTCCGGCACCTTCGCCGCCTGCTCGTCCACCACCCGCCAGAGGAGGGACCGGAGCCAGCGCTGGGGAAGCCCTTCGGTGAGTGGGTAGATGGGGACAAGACGACCGGTGTGGATGGTCTCGTCGTCCCTATCGTCGACGATCTCATGGTCGGGCTGCTGCATCTGGAGCGGCCCATTCCTAAAACGGGCCATCCGGCCGAAGAGAAACACCGTCTGTTTCCGCTCGCGGGCCTTCTCGAACTTATCCGTTAAGTACGGCTGGTTGAACCAGACTGCTGTCAGGTAGCCAGTAGCGTCCCGCAACGTCACCGACAAGGGGACGCGAGGGTTTCCGCGGGGAGGCGGGTTGACCCTGGCGACGGTCCCCGAGCACGACTGAGCGCTCCCCTCCGTCAGGGCATCGAAGGATGCCAGGTGGCGCCTGTCCTCGTGGCGGGCGGGGACGAAGAAGAGGGCGTCCTCGTTGGTCTCAAGGCCCAGGCGGGAGAGGAGCCCGGCCCAGTACGGCCCGACCCCCTTCAGATACTGGAGGGAGTCCTCGAGGCCCCGGGCCGCGTCAGGAGTTGCCTCGTTCACCGGCTTATGCTATATAAGGTGCTTGGCTGCAGCAACCCGACATCCCCCTCTAAGGAGCCACGATGGCGCAGCGCTGTGATCTCTGCGGGAAAGGTCCGGCCTTCGGCCACCGGATCAGCCATGCCCACAACGTGAGCAAACGGCGCTGGCTGCCCAACCTGGTCTCGATACGGGCCATGGTCGGCGGGACCCCCAAGCGGCTCCGCGTCTGCACCCGCTGCCTGAAGGCCGGCAAAGTTACCAAGGTCGTCTAAGAAACAACCCCTCACCCCCACCCTCTCCCCCGCGGGGAGAGGGCAGGGTGAGGGGGATGAGTGCCGGTGGGAGGCCGCCACCCCCCACCGAGGTGTGCTGCAGACTCTACTTCTTCTTTTTCTTGGTGGCCTTCTTTTTCGCCATTCAGTTTTCACCTCCTTTCTTACACGAGTCGTCTCGCTACACATCGGGTCCTAGCGCTTCTTGCCCTTCTTCTTCGCCTTCTTCTTTGCCATCGCTCGGTTTCACCCCCTCTCCCCCTCAGTACCCCATGGCTTCACGCCGGAGGTACTCCGCCTGCTCTCGACCTCGCCGCTCGTAGCGGTAGAGGTCCGCGTAGAGCTGCGGAAGGCACACGACCGACAGGCCGCTCTTTTCCAGCCGGCTGTAGAAGACGCCCTGGTCGTACGGCGCCAGGAGATGCACGTTCCCCTCCCCCTCGCCGGGCCGGAGCCCGAGCGCCCGGGCGAAGGGATCCAGAGGCCCCTCCAGGTAGCAGTGGATGACGGGAAAACGGATATTGGGGGCGACGAGCGCCGCCCCCGAGTGAAGCGTGAAGGCGTAGCGGCGTCCCTCGGCCTGGGCCACGCGCGCAATCTCCGCCATCAGCCGCCGGGTGATCCGCTCGGGTGAGAAGTACGTCGCGATCCCGTTCCGGTGATAGGAGTAGCCTTCGCACCAGGCATCCAGGAGATCGGCCGGCTTGGCCAGGTGGATCCGCTGGTGCTCCCCCCGAACCACCCAGGCCAGCTCTTCCAGCCGCTTGACGACGTTGTGGGCATGGCCGAGGCTGACCTCTGCGGCCTTGGCCAGCTCTTCCAGACGCCAGGCGTGCTGTGGGTCCACGAGCAGCACCCGCACGACGCGCGTCGCCCGGGGAGCGAACAGCGACTTGAGCGGCCGGTTGGAGGGACGGACGTTGGGCTTCCCCTCTTTTTCGATGAGGACGTTCTCGAACGCGAGGTAGCAGTTGCCGGACAGATCGAGATAGCCGAAGCCGTTGCGGCGGAGGAGCGAGGCCGACTGGGGGCCGATGTACTCCGCCACCGCGACCGGGTACGCCACGGGCAGATCGCGCCGGATATCGCTCAACCGGGTGACGGCCTCCCGGATCTGGCGGGGCTGGCCGAGGCCGCCGACCTCCAGCGCCAGCAGATGCTCGTGTCCCCCCATCTGGAATTTCACCAACAGATCGGCACGTTGGTCGCCGACCTTGGCGTCGGGCATCTCGTCCCAGGTCTTCACTCTGGGAAAGAGCTCCCGCAGCCGCTGGGCCGCCAGTTTCCGAATCTCTTCAAACTTTCGCATTGTTTCACTTGTGGCTGCTGTTTCAGCATCTGCTGAAAACCTAGAAGAAGTTGAAAGCCTTGTCAAGGAAAAAACTTAGCGGGGACTAGAACAGCAGGCGGGTGATTCAGTCGTCCTCGGAGCGCTCAAACTCGGCCATGGTGTCGTCGTCCAGGCCGAAGTAGTGGCCGACCTCGTGGATCACCACGTCGCAGATCAGGTCGGCCATCTCCGCCTCGTCGGCGCAGTCCTCCTCGATGGGCCCCTGGTAGATCGTGATCGTGTCGGGGAGCACGTTCCCGTAGGACGAATCGCGGTGGGTGAGATCGACTCCGCGATAGAGACCGTAAAGCGTGTCGGGGGGCTCGATCTCCATCTCCTCGAGGGTCTCGGCGTCGGCCCAGCCGTCCACGACCACGGCGATGTTCTTCATCTTCTGGCGGAAGCGCCGCGGCAGGGTCTTGAGGGCCCGCTCGACGAGGGATTCGAACTCAGCCCGGGTCACTACAGGCCCCGGACGCGCTCGACCTTAATGACGTCCCTGACCTCGCGGATGGCCCCGATGATCTGCTGGAGCTGATGCAGGTCGGCTACTTCCACCACGAAGTGGTTGATGCCCTTGCGGTCCTCGGTGACGGTGATTTCGGCCTTGGTGATATTGCCATGCCGCGAGGAGATGGCCGCCGAGATCTCGGCCAGGAGCCCCGGACGGTCGCGCCCGATGTAGACCGCAATCTTCACCGGACGGGCGGCGGGCTCCGCCACGTCCCACTCCACCCCGACGACCCGCTCCTTGTCCAGGAACCCCTGCGCGACGGTGTGGCAATCCCGCGTGTGGACGGTCAGCCCGCGCCCGCGGGTGATGAAGCCCACGATGGGATCGCCGTGGACGGGCGTGCAGCACCTGGCGAAGCGCACCAGGAGGTCCTCCACGCCGCGGATCTTGACGCCGCCGTCGCTCTTGGCGGGACGGGCCGCCTTCTGGGGCTTGGCCTCGGGGGCGCGCTCCGCCTCGAGCACTTCCCCGGGAGCCAGCTTCGTCAGCACCTGGTGGACCCCCGTCTTCCCGTAACCGATGGAGGCCAGGAGGTCGTCGACCGAGGGGAAGCCGAGCTCCGTGAGGACCTTCTTCACCACCTCCTCCGACCCCAGGAGCGTGGCCGGGGAGAGGCGGTACTTCCGCGCCTCGCGCTCGAAGAGCTCGCGCCCGAGGCTCAGCGAGCGCGCGCGCTCCTCGGTCTTGAGCCACTGGTTAATCTTGGAGCGTGCGCGCGAGGATTTGACGATCTTGAGCCAATCGCGGCTCGGATGCTGGGTGGGCGAGGTGACGATCTCGACGATGTCCCCCTGCCTGAGTGTGTAGCGCAGCGGAACTAACTTGCCATTGACCTTTGCCCCGGCGCAGCGGTGGCCCACCTGGGTGTGGACCGCAAAGGCGAAGTCGATGGGCGTCGAGCCCTCGGGAAGCGCCTTGACGTCCCCCTTGGGGGTGAAAACATACACCTCATCGGGGAAGAGGTCCACCCGCACACTCTCCATGAACTCGCGCGGGTCCTTCATCTCCTGTTGCCACTCCATCAGCTGCCGGAGCCAGACGAGGGACTGGTCGAACTTGTCCTTGTCGCTCTTCTTCTCCTTGTAGAGCCAGTGGGCCGCGATCCCTTCCTCGGCGACCCGGTGCATCTCCCGGGTGCGGATCTGGATCTCCACCGGGTCCCCTTTGGGGCCGATGACCGTCGTGTGGAGCGACTGGTACATGTTGACCTTCGGCATCGCGATAAAGTCCTTGAACCGCCCCGGCACCGGCTTCCAGAGCGAGTGGATCACCCCCAGGGCGCCGTAGCAGTCGCGCACCGAGCTCGTAATCACTCGAACAGCCGTCAGATCATAGATCTCGTCGAACTCCCGACCTTGATCATGCATCTTCTTCCAGATGGAGTAGAAGTGCTTGGGCCGCCCGCGGATCTGGGCCTCGATCTCGACCTCGCCGAGCTTCTTCTCCAGGATGGCGATGACCTGGTTGATCTCGGCCTCCCGCTCCAGCCGCCGCTTCGCCACCCGCCGCTGGAGGTCCGCGTAGTCCTCCGAGTGGAGGCAGCGCAGGGCCAGGTCCTCGAGCTCGGCCTTCACCTTGGCCATGCCCAGCCGGTGGGCCAGCGGGGCATAGATGTCCAGGGTCTCCTCGGCGATCTTCCGGCCCTTGTCCTGGACCAGGTAGTCCAGCGTGCGCATGTTGTGGAGGCGGTCGGCCAGCTTGATCATCAGCACCCGGATATCTCGGGCCATCGCGACCAGCATCTTCCGGAAGTTCTCGGCCTGGCGCTCCTCCTTGGAGGAGAAGGCCAGCTTGCCGATCTTGGTAACGCCGTCCACCAGGTCGGCGATCTCGACCCCGAACTCGCGGGTCAGGTCGTCCTTGGTGGCGCGCGTGTCCTCGAGGACATCGTGGAGCAGACCGGCGGTGACCGTGGTGACGTCCATCTTGAAGTTGACGAGGAGGCCGGCGACTTCGAGGGGATGGGAGAGGTACGGTTCGCCCGAGGCGCGTTGCTGCCCCTGGTGGGAGATCTCAGAGAAACGGTAGGCGCGCTTGACCAGGTCCAGGTCGGCCCCGGGCTGGTACTTGGGGATCTCCTCGATCAGCGTTTGGAGCTGCGTCACTCGGTTTCCACCTCGCCGCCTTGTAACTCATTATTTTCTCACGCTGATCCGGCTTTTGCCACGGCTTTTTTGCCGCGCCGGGCTCGGGCCTCGACCCAGGCCGTCCAGTCCACGATGAGCGCCCCGGCGATGTAGATCGTGGAATAGGTGCCGGTGACGACCCCAACGGTGAGGACGAAGGCCAGGTCCTCCAGGACCTTGCCGCCGAACGCGAAGAGGATGGCGGTGGCCATGAACGTCGTGAGCGCCGTCAGCACGGTGCGCGAAAGCGTCTGGTTGATGGCGATGTTGATCTGCTCGGCAAAGGAGAGCCCCTTCTTGACCCCCTTGCCCCGGTTCTCCCGGACGCGGTCGTAGGCCACGATGGTGTCGTTGACCGAATAGCCGATAATCGTCAGCAGCGCCGCCAGCACGGGGAGCGACATCTCGCGGCCAGTCAGGGACATGGCCCCCAGGCAGACCAGCACGTCGTGGACGACGGCCGCGATGGAGGCCACCCCGCCCTTGAGGTCGAAGCGGACGGCGACGTAGATGAGGATCCCCACCATGCTGGCCAGCACGGCGTAGAGGGCCTGAATCTGAAGATCGCGCCCCACCTGGGGGCCGACGAACTCCACCCGGCGGATCTCCACCTTGCCGAGGGCGGGGTCCTTGGCCAGCGCCTCCTGGACCCGCCGCGTGACCTCTTCCGCGGGCACCTCGGCCAGCGGGAGCCTGAAGATGAACTCCCGTGGGTCGCCGAACTCCTGGATGACGCTCTCGCCGAGCTTGATCTGATCCAGGGCCGCCCGAATGCGGTCCACCGCCACGGGTTTCTCGAACCGGGCCTGAATCAGCGTGCCCCCGGAGAAGTCGATCCCGTACCGGAGCCCGCCCTGGCCCCACATGGAGACGAGGCCGGCGGCGATGAAGAGCAGGGACACGATGTAGGCCCAGCGCCGCTTGCCGATGAAGTCGAAATTGGGGGACTTGAAGAGCTGGAGCATGGGGCTAGATGGAGAGAGTCTGGATCCGGCGGCGGCCCGCGTAGAGGAGATCGAAGATCAAGCGGGTGAAGAAGACGGCCGTGAAGAGGCTCGCCGCGATGCCGATGGCCAGTGAGACGGCGAACCCCTTCACGGGGCCCGTCCCGAAGTTGTAGAGGATCGCAGCAGATACCAGCACCGTGACGTGGGTGTCCACCACGGTCCGGAACGCGCGCGAGAAGCCGGCGTCGATGGCCGCGCGGATGGTCTTGCCGGTTCGAAACTCCTCCCGGATCCGCTCGAAGATCAGGATGTTGGTATCCACGGCCATGCCGATCGTCAGCGCGATCCCGGCGATGCCGGGGAGCGTCAGGGTCGCGTGGAAGCCCGCCATGGTCGCCAGCAGTATCACAAGGTTCAGCCCCAGGGCCACGTCGGCGATGAGCCCCGAGAGGCGGTAGTAGACCAGCATGAAGACGAAGACCACCAGCGCGGAAGCGATAATGGCGAGCATCCCCTGGCGGATAGAATCGGCGCCGAGGGACGGCCCCACGGACCGCTCCTCCAGGATCTTCACCGGCGCCGGAAGGGCGCCCGCCCGGAGCACGATCACCAGGTCCCGCGCGTCCTCGATCGTGAACTGGCCGGTGATGACGGCGCGCCCGCCGGGGATGCGCTCGTTGATCCGGGGCGCCGAGTTGACGTTGCCGTCCAGGATGATGGCGAGGAGCTTGCCCACGTTCTGCTCGGTGATCTCGCCGAAGATCCGCGTGCCGACCGCGTTGAACTCGATCGCGACCTGCCAGTTCCCCGGCGAGTTCGGGTCGGCCTGAACCTCGGCGCGGTTCAGCTCGGCGCCGGTCAGCAGCGTCCGCTTCTGGACGACGTAGGGGATCTTGCGTTCGACCTTGGTTTCCTTGTCCACCCGCCGCTGGTACAGCACCTCGGAGGTCTCGGGGAGCCGCCCGGCCAGGGCGTCCTCCACCGACGTCCGCTCGTCGAGCATCTTGAACTCCAGGAGGGCGGTCTTGCCAATCAGCGCCTTGGCCCGCTCCGGATCCTGGATCCCCGGCAGCTGGATCAGGATGCGGTTCTCCCCTTGCTGCTGGATGGTCGGCTCGGCCACCCCGAACTGGTCCACGCGGTTGCGGATGGTCTCGAGCGCCTGGCGGACCGCCAGGTCCCGCTGCGTGGCCGCCTCCCGCTCCCGCAGGGCGAGGAGGATCCGCCCGGCGGATTGGTCCGTGCTCTTCCGGTCATAGGCCGGGAACTCGTTCAGCACGGTGAGGGCGTCGTTCCAGGACTGGGGCGACGCCAGCTGGACGACGATCTCCATGGTGCCCTGGCGCGCAGCCTGCGCGACCCCGATCCCCTTCTTCTCCAGCGATCCCCGGAGGTCGGCGGCGGCCCGCTCCACCTGGCTCTCGAGCACCTTGTCCACGTCCACGCCCAGTACCAGGTGGATCCCCCCCTGCAGGTCGAGCCCGAGGTTCAGGGTGGGCGGGAGCAGCCCCCCTTTCCTCGCGAGACCGGACCCGGGGCCGTAGAGATACTCCCGGATGCCGGGGGGAGGGTAGAGGTAGGTCAGGGAGCCGAGGATGGCTACCAGGACGATGCCGATGCGGAGCCAGAGGTATCGGCGCATTCGGGCCGCTACGCCCCTTCCTTCTCGCCCTGCGCCACGATCCGTCCGATGGCCGAGCGTTCGAATTCCAGCTTGACCTGATCGGCCACCTTCAGCACGACGGTGTGCTCGTTGACACCGACCACGGTGCCGTGGAGCCCGCCGCTGGTCACCACCCTGTCGCCCCGCTTGACGGCATTCAGCATCGCTTCCCGCTGCCGCCGCTGTCGCTGCTGGGGGCGGATCAGGAGAAAGTAGAAGATCGCGAACAGCGCAGCCAGGAAAAGGATCTGGACGACCGCCTGGCTCGGCCCCGAGCCGCCCGGCGACGCGGCGGCGGCGTAGGCAAGGTCGGCGGCGTGGGCGATCGACATTTCAGGCCTCCGTGCTTTCGAAAGTGGACGGACCGCCACCGGATAATACCCCATACCGCGCCAAAAACCGAGCCCTGAATGTCTGAAAGGTCCCCGCCTGGATGGCCACGCGCATCTCCGCCATGAGGGCCAGGTAGAAGTGGAGGTTGTGCAGGCTCAGAAGACGGTAGGCGAGCAGCTCCCGCGCCGCGAAGAGGTGGCGGAGGTAGGCCCGGGAGAACGTGCGGCACGTGTAACAAGCGCACCCCTCGTCCGCGGGGCGCGGGTCGGTCGCATAGCGGGCCTGCTTGATGGTGAGGGCGCCGGCGGCCGTGAAGAGCTGGCCGTTCCGGGCGTTGCGGGTGGGAAGCACGCAGTCGAACAGGTCCACACCCGAGGCCACCGCATCCAGGAGATCCGGCGGCGTCCCAACCCCCATCAAGTAACGCGGCCGATCCTTGGGCAGGAGCGCCGCGGTGAATTCCAGGAGGTCGAGCATGAGCGGCTTCGGCTCCCCCACCGCGAGGCCGCCGATGGCGTACCCGTCGAACTCGAGGGCGCAGGTCTCCTCCACGGCGCGGCGCCGCACGTCCTCGTAGCCGCCCCCCTGGACGATCCCGAACATGGCCTGGCGCCCGTCGCCCCGACTGTGGGCTGCCTTCGCTCGAGCCGTCCAGCGGAGCGTGAGGGCCAGCGAGGCCTCGGTCTGAGCACGGGGAGCGGGATGGGCCAGGCATTCGTCCAGGGGATGGATGATGTCGGCCCCGAGGACCTGCTGGATCTCCACCGACAGCTCCGGCGTGAGGAGGTGCTCGGCCCCGTCCAGGTGGGAGCGGAACCTGACCCCCTCTTCGGTCACCTTTCCCAGCGAGGCCAGGCTGTAGACCTGGAACCCGCCCGAATCGGTCAGGATCGGCCCCTCCCAGGCCATGAAGCGATGGAGGCCTCCCAGTTCGGCGATGACCCGGTGCCCCGGCCGGAGGAAGAGATGGTAGGTGTTGGCCAGGAGGATCTGGGTCCCGATCTGGCGGAGATCTTCGGGCGTCAGGCTCTTGACCGACCCCTGGGTCCCCACGGGCATGAACGCCGGCGTCTCCACCACCCCGTGCGGGGTCGAGAGCCGCCCCGCGCGCGCCACGCCGTCCGTCTTCAGCAGGTCAAATCGCATGGAGACCAATCCCCTCTCCCCTCGGGGGAGAGGGCCAGGGTGAGGGGCCCATCACTGAATCAGCATCGCATCGCCGTACGAGTAGAAGCGGTAGCCCGCCTCCACGGCGTGGCGGTAGGCGTCCAAGACGAACTCGCGCCCGGCGAAGGCGCACACCAGAAGGAGCAGCGAGGAGCGCGGCAGGTGGAAATTGGTCAGGAGGGCGTCGATGACCTTGAAGCGATGGCCCGGATAAATGAACAGACCCGTGGGCCCCGACATGGGCCGCACCCGGCCCTGCTCGTCGGCCGCCGACTCCAGCGCGCGGCAGGTCGTCGTTCCCACCGCGACGATCCTTCTCCCCTTGCCCTTGGCTCCGTTGATCGCGTCGGCGGCGGCGGCTGAGATCTCCACCTCCTCCGCTTCCATCCGATGAGCCTCGACCCGGGGGGAACGAATCGGGCGGAAGGTGCCGGGCCCGACGTGGAGCGTGAGGGTCTCGACCGCGATCCCCCTGGCCCTGAGCCGATCCAGGAGCGCCGGGGTGAAGTGAAGCCCCGCCGTGGGGGCCGCCACCGACCCGTCGCGCGCCGCGTACACCGTCTGATACCGCTCCCAGTCCTCCTGCCCGGGCTTCTGGTGGCGCGTGATATAGGGTGGCAGCGGCGGCACCCCGTAGCGCTCGAGCACCTCGCGGACCGACCCGCCGCCCTGCAGTTCGACGATTCGCCGGCCCTCTCCCGCGACGGCGGCCACCCGCACTCTCACCTCCCCGTCACCGAAAACAACGACGGCGCCGGGGCGGCAGCGCTTCGCCGGCCTCGCCAGCGCCTCCCAACGCAAGGGATCCAGGGCCTTGAGAAAGAGCAGTTCCACCGGACGCCCCTCGGGCTCGAGGCGCCCCAGGAGCCGCGCCGGGATCACGCGCGAATCGTTGACGACGAGCACATCTCCTGGTCGTAGAAGGTCCGGGAGCTCGGCGAAGGCGCGATCCTCCCAGCGGCCCGCGGCGCGGTCGCATACCAGGAGCCGCGCGGCGTCCCGCTGCTCCGCCGGGTACTGGGCGATCCGCTCGGGCGGCAGAGGGTAATCGAACAGGGCGACATCCATGACCCACCGAGTCTAAGCCGCCCGCGCCCCGTTTTCAAAGCCGACAAGAAATCGCCAGGGAGTCGGCCCGCGTTTGAGCCAACTCCCTGGCGATATTGTAGGCTTTCGAGCGGCTAGAAGATGACCTGGGCGAGCACCGCTG
Source organism: Candidatus Rokubacteria bacterium CSP1-6 (assembly GCA_001443385.1). Lineage (GTDB taxonomy): Bacteria > Methylomirabilota > Methylomirabilia > Rokubacteriales > CSP1-6 > CSP1-6. The sequence goes on along the minus strand of LDXP01000048.1, from coordinate 10,973 downwards.
GGGTCACTTGGCCGCCTGAACCTGGGGGAGTTTGGCGCGGATCGCCTCGGCGCGCGCCTCCAGCGGCGCCGCCATCCGCGGGTGGTCCATCGCCCGCAGGAGTACGGCGTAGTTCTCGAGGCTCGCGGCCACCTGGGGGTGGTCGGGCCCCAGCGCCTTCTCCCGGATCTCCCACGCGCGGCGATAGAGGAACACCGCCTCGCGATGCCTGCCCTGCTCGTGGCGGAGCACGGCCAGGTTGGTGAGCGTGCTGGCCACGTCGGGGTGCTCGGGGCCGAGGACCTTCTCCCGGATTGCCAGCGCCCGCCCGTAGACCGGCGCGGCCCGCTCGAAGTCCCCCTGCGACGCATAGAGCAGGCCCATGTTATTCAGGTCGGTGGCGACGCTCGGATGCTCGGTCCCCAGCGCTTTCTCATCAATGGCCAGGGCGCGCGTGGAGAGCGGCTCGGCCTCAGCGTGCCTGCCCTGGGTGACGTGGAACAGCGCCAGGTTGTTCAGGCTCGTGGCAACTTGGGGGTGCTCCGGCCCGAGGGCCTTCTCGGCGATGGCAAGCGCCTGCCGGTAGACCGGCTCGGCCTCGGCCGACCGGCCCCGAGTCGCATAGAGCACCCCGATGTTATTAAGACTCGTGCCCACGTGGGGGTGCTCCCGCCCCAACGCCTTTTCCCGGATTTCGAGCGCCCGGGAATAGAGCGACTCGGCCTCGACGTATTTCCCCTGGGCGAGGCGGACGCCCGCCAGGTTGTTGAGGCTCGTCGCCACGTCGGGATGCTCCGGCCCCCGGCCTTTCTCGGCAATCGCCAGCGCGCGGCTCGCAAGCGGTTCCGCCGCGCCGGCTTGGCCACGAGCGCGGTGGAGCTCCACGAGCGCGTTCAGGCTCTGGGCCACCTCCGGGTGCTCCGGCCCCAACGTCTTCTCGCGGATCCCGAGCGCCCGACGGAGAAGCGGTTCGGCCCGCGCGTATTGTCCCTGGGCGGCGTAGATAGAGCCGAGGTTTTCCAGGCTCGCGGCCACATCCGCGTGCTCCGCCCCCAGCGCCTTCTCCCGGATCGCCAGCGCCTGGCGGGACAGGGGCTCGGCTCGGGCGGCCTGACCCCGGGCGGCGTACAGCGAGGCCAGGTTGTTGAGACTCGCCGCCAGCCGGGGGTCCTCCGGTCCGAACGCCTCAGCCTCCTTGAGGGCGGCGGAGAACTTTTCTTCGGCCTCGGCGTAGTGACCCCCCTGGTGCGCGCTCATCCCGGCGGCCATGGTCGTCTCCCAGGCTCCGCTCTGGGCCACTGCGGCTCCGGGCCAGAGGGCCAGAGCCAGCACACCGGCCAGACATCCAATCGCTCGATTCATCGCCGTGCCTCCTCAGATGCTCACGGTCAGCGCGAGGCTGACGTGGTGAGGCTTGCCGGCCCCGCCGTTGGGCGGCGTGGGAAACGGCTGAGCCCGGTTAAGAGCGGCCCGGATGCTCTCCCCTACTTGACCGTTTGACGGGTTCACCGTCAGACTGAGCGCGCTAGCCCGCCCGGCCGACGTCAGGTCAAAGCCGAGCAAGACCAGGTAGACCCCGCGGGCGGTCTCAGGGTAGCGCAGCTCCCGATAGATCCGCCCCAGGATCAGCTCCTCGTAGATCGAGCGCCGATCCGTTGAAGGCGCCGGCCGTCTTAGCGTCCTGAGGGGTCGCAATCTGGGGAACCAGGCACGCCGCGCGAGGGCTCCCGAGTCCCGGACGGCGAGATAGGCCCGGTAGTTCGACACCCTCACCCGGCAGCGGGGACAGCTGTCGGCCAGGACTTCGCCAAACCCGCACTTCGGACACGCCTCCGATACTGCGGCTACCGCATGACCTCGGTGGAACATGGGGTCCCCCTTTCTGTCGGAACGGGCGGGATGTCTCTTGCCGATGGAATGCGGAGCAACCTCTCTGCCAGCCGCCGGCCGGGCCGGAACTCATTGAAACGACTGAGCAGTTTCGCTTCGTCAGGATGCGGACACCTGGCGGGTTGTCAGGCGGGCCGACACCTATGCGTGGACATCGTCAGCGGGAGGACAGCCGGACGAAGGCGGAGCTAGCCGATCCTGGAGCCGGGAGGGACAGGCTCGTCGGGGCGGAGGAGGACCACCTGGCGCGACTTGGTGTAGGCGCCCATCACGAGGACCTCGGAGACGAACGGGCCCACCTGCTTCGGGGGGAAGTTGACGACGCAGACTACCTGGCGGCCGACCAGGTCCGCCAACCGGTAGCGGTCGGTGACCTGGGCGCTGGAGCGCTTGACGCCGAGCGGCCCCAGGTCCACCCAGAGCCGGTACGCGGCCTTCTTCGCCTCGGGGAACTCCTGGGCGTCCACCACGACGCCCACCCGCATGTCCACCTTCTCGAAATCGCTCCAGGCGATCATCGGAGCATCCCCAAGGCGGCGCCGGGGTAGTAGTACTCGAGGATCTGATAGACCAGGTACCCTTGCTCGGCCATGGCCTTGGCGCCCCACTGATCCATGCCGACCCCGTGGCCGTAGCCGCGGCCGGCGAAGCGCGCGTACTGGCCGTCCACCGCGACCGCGAACAGCGTGCTCTTGAGCGTGTCGTTGCCCAGGATCCGGCGGAAGTCGGCCCCGGAGACGCGGACGGTGCCGCGCGTTCCGTGGACGGCCAGTCGCAGCACGCGAAGCGATCGTGAGCGCTCGATCACTTCCAGCCGCACCACCGTGCCCACCGAGATCCCACCCTTGCGCAGAAGCTCGCTCAGCTGCGCGATGGGCATGTCGAGGTTCCAGGCGAAATGGGGCGAGTCCCCGGAGAACTCTGAGCGCACTGCCCGGAGCGCGGGCATGTTCCGCGCGGCGAAGACCAGGCGCGGCTCTTCTGTGTGGCCGCCGCTGTCGGTGTGGTAGAAGGCGGGGAAAAGCCGCCCCTCCAACGTCAGGACCTGCCCTTCGGTCGCCCTCACGGCCTCCCACACGGGCGAGGTCTCGGCGACCTTCCCCGCGTACTGCTGGTTCGCCGTCGAGGCCAGGATGTGAAACGGCTTGGCCGCGTTGAGCCAGCGGTGATAGGCGGCGTAGGTCCGGGCGACGATGGCCTGGGCCTTGAGGATCTCGAAGGGCCACTTGTCTGAGGCCTCCGCCTTGAGGGCGCCGGCCAGGTACTCCTCGAAGGGGAGCTCGTTCACGACGACGAGCCCGTCGCCATTTCTCAGGACCTCCAGCGATCCCGGGTACTCCCGGCCGTTCAGCCGGAGGGGGCCCGCCCCCGGCAGAAGGCGCGCGCCGGCGACCCTTCGCCCTTCCACATCCAGGCCGCCGTTCCGGAGCGCAACGCGCACGGTGGCCGGGCGTCCCGCGAGCAGCGGCTGGCCCTGGAGGTCGCTGGCCAGGATCGCTCCCCCGCCCACCTCGACGCTCTTGAGCCCGTCGGCCACCGCGACGCGGATCATTCCGCTGGCCCACGCCGGAGCGGGAACCACCAGGAGCAGGAAGAGCGCGAGCCCTAGCGCCGGAAGAGGGAGAAGATGAGGGTCAGGATGATGGAGAGGAGGATGGAGGTGGCGAGGGGAAAGTAGAAGCTCCAGTTTCCGCGCTGGATGTAGATGTCGCCCGGCAGTCGTCCGATCCACGGCACCTTTCCCGATAAATTCCCCAGCAGCAGGAATATCCCTCCCAGAACTATCATGACGACCCCGAAACCGATGAGTAATTTCCCCAGTCCGCCCAGCTCGGGCATCCCCCCTCACCCCCTACAGTGGCAGCTGCCCCTGCCCTCCCGGCGCCACGGGAGCCGGATAGCCCAGGTGGGAGTAGGCCCCCGCGGTGGCCCGCCGGCCGTTGGGGCTCCGCACGATGAAACCGATCTTCAGGAGGTAGGGCTCCACCATCTCGACCAGCGTCTCCGCCTCGTCGTTGATGGTGGCGGCCACCGCCTCGATCCCTACCGGCCCGCCGTCGTATTGCTCGATAATGGCCTTGAGGAAGCGCTGGTCCAAGCGGTCGAGGCCGCGGGCGTCCACCCCCTCACGGGTCAGGGCGTCGTGGGCGACCTCCCGCGTGATCACGCCGTCCCCCTTGACCTGGGCGTAGTCCCTCACGCGCCGGAGCAGGCGGTTGGCGATCCGGGGGGTGCCGCGGGAGCGCCGCGCGATTTCCTCCGCGCCCGGCTCCTGGACGGAGGCGCCCAGGATCGACGCCGACCGCAGGATGATCCGGCAGAGCTCCTCGTCGGCGTAGAAGTCCAGGTGGTGGAAGATCCCGAAGCGCTCCCGGAGCGGCGAGGTGAGCATCCCCGGCCGCGTGGTCGCCGCCACCAGGGTGAACGGCCGGAGCCCGTAGCGGAGGGTCCGGGCGTGGAGCCCCTTGTCGATGACGAAGTTGACGGCGAAGTCCTCCATGGCCGGGTAGAGCAGCTCCTCGATCACCCGCGGCAGCCGGTGGACCTCGTCGATGAAGAGCACGTCGCCCTCGGCCAGGTTGGTGAGAATCCCCATGAGGTCGGCGCCCCGCTCCAGGGCCGGCCCCGAGGTGGGCACGATCTGGGCGCCCATCTCGTTGGCGACGATGTGGGCCAGCGTGGTCTTGCCGAGGCCGGGGGGCCCGTAGAGGAGGACGTGGTCGAGGGGCTCGCTTCGCTGGCGCGCGGCTTCGATGGAGACGCGGAGGCTCTCGACCGCCTCGCGCTGCCCGACGTAGTCGTCGAGACGCTGGGGGCGGAGCTGGCGCTCCACCTGCGCCTCCTCGGGCAGCGGCAGCCGGCTCAGGATCCTCGCTTCGTCCATGCCGCCCCCATATTACCCTACCGGCGCCCCAACCCTGACACCCCCCACCCGGGCGAGTAGCGTTCGGGCCCATGGGGCTCGGGCATCTTCTGGGGGTAGGCAGCTTTGTAAGGGGACGTAGAAAAGTTTGCCTCCTATTTTCGTTCCGGGGTAATATCGCTAATAACCTTGCTTCTTGTTTTCGCCGGCGAAAATTAGGGGGAACCCTCGAATGACAAAGGTGCCCGGCCGAGACGTCCCCTGCCCCGGGGGCTACACCGCCTTTGTGCCGGACCCCCTCCCCCCCGACGTCCCCTGGATCCCCGACTTGGTCCGGGCCCTCTCGGACGCTGACCGGATGATCGGGCGCCTGGCCGGGGAGGGGGGCCGCCTGCCGAATCCCCACCTGCTCATCCGGCCGTTCGTCCGCCGTGAGGCGGTCCTGTCGAGCCGGATCGAGGGCACCCAGGCCACGCTGGGGGAACTGCTCGCAGCAGAGGCAGGGGCCGCCGTGGAGCGCAGCCCCGCCGACCTGCGAGAGGTGGGGAACTATGTAGCGGCGCTGGAACACGGGATCAGGCGGCTCAAGAAGCTACCGCTGTCCCTCCGGCTGGTGAGGGAGCTGCATGAGAAGCTGATGACCGGAATCCGGGGCGAGCACGCGGCCCCCGGAGAGTTCCGGCGCTCGCAGAACTGGATCGGCCCTCCGGGCGCCACGCTGGCAAATGCCGTCTACGTCCCCCCGCCTCCGAGCGAGCTGATGGGGTGCCTGGGCGACTGGGAGAAGTTCCTCCATGACCGCTCTCTCCCGCCCCTCGCGCAGATCGCCCTGATCCATTACCAGTTCGAGGCGATCCACCCGTTCCTGGACGGCAACGGACGGGTGGGGCGGCTTCTGATCACGCTCTTCCTGGTGGAGCGGGGGATTCTCCCGACGCCCCTTCTCTACCTGAGCGCGTTCTTCGAGGCGACCCGCCGAGACTATTACGACCGGCTCCAGGGCGTGAGGGAGCGGGGGGCCTGGGCCGACTGGCTTCAGTACTTCCTCAACGGCGTGGCACGGCAGTCCGAGGATGCCCTGGGGCGGGCTGAGCGGATCAACAGGCATCTCGCCCAGTGGAGGGTTGCCGTCTCGGGGACACCCTCGAAAGTCCCTCTGGCGCTCGTGGATCAGCTCGCGGCCAACCCATTTCTCACCGTCAAGGGAGCAGCGAAACGGTTTGGCGTGGCGTTCACCACGGCCCAGCGTGCGGTGGCGAAGCTCGAGGAATTGTCCATCATCACGGAGATCAGCCGCGCCAAGCGCGATCGCGTATACTGCGCCAGGGCCCTCCTCGACATCCTCGAAGAGCCGGCCCGACTGACGAGCATGGAGGTCTGAGGAGGGACCCGATGAAGGTGGGGATACTGGAAATCCTGGGATCGCCAGCCCGTTATCCGACCGACCTGGCATATCGTCTGATCATGAGGAAGCAATACGCCTCGGTCACGCCCCAGGCGGTCTCGGTCTGGTGCCGCCAGCTGGGTCACGAGACGTTCTACGCCCCCTACTACGGAGTGGGAGATCCAGGGGGCCAGTTCCCGACGGATCTGGATATTGTCTTCATCGCCAGCTACACCCAGGACAGCGCCCTCGCCTATGCGCTGGCGAAGAAGTACGGACGAGCGGGCGTCCGGACCGTCATCGGTGGTCCCCATGCCAAGGCCTTTCCGGTGGACTGCCTGCGTTTCTTCGATCTGGCCGTCAAGGAGTGCGACAAGAGCCTCATCGCCGACATCCTCGCAGGACACTTCGACCCGGGGTCGGTGATCTCCAGCGCAAAGCCGTTCGACGATCTTCCGACGGTCCAGGAGCGGCTGCCGGAGATCCGAAAGTCGGCTTTTCTCTGGAGCAGGCGGCGATACTTCATGACCACGGTGCCCATGCTGTCGAGCATGGGTTGCCCCTATAACTGCAACTTCTGCATCGATTGGGATACCCCCTATCGCCTGCTGCCCCTCGACCGCCTCGCCGCCGATCTTCGCTTCCTATCGACGGAGTTGCCCGGTGTCCTGGTGGGTTTCCACGACCCCAACTTCGGCGTCAAGTTCGATCAAGTTCTTGACGTGCTCGAGACCATTCCTCCAGATTCGCGCAATCCCTACATGATAGAGAGTTCACTGTCCGTCCTCCGCGGACCTCGCGTGAGGCAGTTGAGGGAAACGAACTGCGTCGCGGTCGCTCCGGGCGTCGAGTCTTGGGTCGACTACTCGAACAAGGCCGGCGTGGGACGGGAAGCGGGGATCGGGAAGCTCGAAGGGGTGGCGGAACAGTTCCGGCATCTCCACGAAAATATCCCCTACCTGCAAGCCAATTTCATTTTCGGGCTCGATACGGATGAGGGGGATGAGCCGATAGAACTCACGAAGGAGTTCATGACGCGGACACCGTTTGCCTGGCCGGCGCTCAACATCCCGGTCCCGTACGGGGGGACCCCGCTGTACGACCGGCTCGGAGAGGAGGGTCGGATACTGAAATCGATGCCCTTCAGCTTCTACTACGCGCCGTATCTCGTGATGACGCTGAAGAATTACGATCCGGTGACGTACTACGAGAAGCTGATCGAGCTCTTCGAGCACTGCTGCTCCCGGGAGATGTTGAGGCAGCGGATGAACAGTACGACGCGCCGGACTGTCAAGATCATTCATTGGACGCGGACGGCAAGCACCCGGGCGTGGATCAACGTGTACCGGAACATCCTCCGGATGTTGCGCTCGGACCGGGAGTTTCGGAGGTTCCACGAGGGACGATCGCAGGTGCTGCCCGAGTTCTATCACCACACATACGAGCAGATGCTTGGGCGGTACGCCCCACTCATCTCGCGGAAGGACCGCATGCCGAACCTCGAGCATGCCGTGCCCGCGCCTAGGTCAGACGGCCCCCTCACCTTGATCCTCTCCCCCGGCGGGGGAGAGGGCGGGGTGAGGGGTCATGGTGCCTTCCGGCCGCGGTAGATTTCGTCGAAGAGCTCTTCGGCGGTCTCGAGCCCCGGCTTGCGCCGGAGCGCCTCGGTGATCAGCTGGGCGGCCTCGCTCGGCCGGTGGCCCAGCTGCTTCACCAGCACCTCCCAGACGAGGCTCCGCACCTCTTCTTCATCCGGCGGCGGCGCGGGGACCGGTTCGGACTCCGCGGCGCCCGGCTCCTTCAGAAGCGCGAACTTGGCGACCTTGGCCTGAAGCTGGGCGACAATATTGCGGGCCTTCTGGGGACCGATCCCCGGCAGGCGCCGAAGGAACTTCTCATCCTGGCGGGCGATGGCAGCGGCCAGGTCGGCGACACCGCACGTGAGGGCCCGGGCGGCCACCAGGGGCCCGATGTCCTTCACCGTGATCAGCTTCTCGAAGAATTCCTTATCGAGCTCGCTCGTGAAGCCGATGAGGAACGGGCGCGGCTGGTCGCGCGTCGCGTGGTAGTAGATCACCAGCGAGAGGTCGCTGGCGTCGTCCTTTTCCGACGCGACGGCCTCCCCGAGCGTCCGGTACGCCACGGGAGGCAGGAACACCTCGTACCCGACTCCCGCCGACTCCACCACCACGCGGTCCTCCAGCTTCTTCCTGAGTTTGCCCCGGAGCGACGCGATCATCGGGGCAAGCGCCCGGTGACCCGCGAGAGGCCGGTGATCGCCAGCCCCAGAGCGTCGGCCACGTGGCTGGGCTTGGGGACGGCGGACAGCCCGAGGAGCCGCTGGACCCCCCGCTGCACCTGGCTCTTGGACGCGGCGCCGTTGGCCGCGATGGCGCGCTTGACCTCGGCGGGGGCCAGGGGGAGGACCGTCACCTGGCACTGGCGCGCCGCCAGGCAGATGACGCCGCGCGCGTGCCCCATGAGAATGGCCGTTCGCGGAAACTTGTACTCGGTGTAAAGATCCTCCACCACGAGGAGGCTCGGGCTGAAGCGCTCCAGGAGCCGGTGGACGGCGTCGTGCAGGGCGTGAAGGCGCGCTTCCAGGGGGGCGTTCCGGGAGGTGGTGATGACGCCGGCGTCCAGGAGCGACACGCCGCCAGGGCCGGCTTCGAGGACGCCGAACCCCGTCTCGACGAGCCCCGGGTCGATCCCGATGACCCGGAAGCCGGGCGCGGCGCTAGGCGGCCGTGATGGCGTCGATGATCTCGTCGGGGATGTCGTAGTTGGCGTAAACGGCCTGAACGTCGTCCTGCTCCTCCAGGGCCTCCACCAATCGCAAGACCGCCTGAGCCTCCTTGCCCTCCGCGCGGACCGTGGAGAGCGGCACCATGCTCACTTCGGCTTCCAGGACGGGGACCTTCCGCCCCTCCAGGGCCCGGCGCACCGACTCCATTTCATCAGGAGTGGTGGTGATCTCGTAAACTTTTTCGACACGCCGCATGTCGCTGGCGCCTGCATCCAGGGCCGGCCCCAGGAGCTCGTCCTCGCCGATCCGCTCGGCGTCCACCTGGATCACGCCCTTGCGCTCGAACATCCACGCCACGCACCCGACCTGGCCGAGGTTGCCGCCGTTCCTCTCGAAGACGTGGCGGATCTCCGGGGCCGTCCGGTTCTTGTTGTCGGTCAGGACCCGGACCATGAGGGCCACCCCGCCGGGGGCGTAGCCCTCGTAGGTGACCTCCTCGTAGGCCTCGCCGGGCAACTCCCCGGTGCCCTTCTGGATGGCGCGCTTGATGTTGTCGGCGGGCATGCTGGCCGCCTTGGCGGACTCCAGGGCGGCCTTCAGTCGCATGTTGATCTTGAGGTCGCCGCCGCCCGTGCGGGCTGCCACGGTGATTTCGCGGATCAGCTTGGTGAAGAGCTTGCCCCGCTGCTGATCGGCCTTCCCCTTCTTGCGCTTGATCTGGGACCAGCGTGAATGACCTGACATAGCTTTCCTCGGAGGAGGGCTTTGCCCCCCTTCCGACTCCTCCCTAAAGCGAGGCCTTGAGGCGCTTGACCCGGGCCAGCCGGGCTTCCCTGCGGACCATGGCAGCTTCCCAGCGCCGCTTCTCGCCAGGGCTCTCCGGCGTGAAGGGGGGAACCGGCCGGGGCTTGCGGTCCAGCCCCAGGTGAACGAAGGTGAGGTAGGCCGTGCACGTGTGACGCACCTCGCCGGTCCAGGGCACCTCGGCCAGGACCTTCACGCCGATCTCCATGGACGTCGTCCCCACATGGTTCAGCCCCGCCTTGAACGTCAGGAGCTCCCGCGCGCGGACCGGCGAGTAGAAGTCCATGGCGTCCAGGCAGGCGGTCATCGTGAACCCCCGAGTGTAGCGGACCGCCAGGATCCCCCCGGCCTCGTCGATGTCGAAGAGCAGTTTCCCCGCGAACATGAAGTCCTGGAACAAGACCTCATTGGGGCGGACGATGCGGGAGGATTCGAACTTGACGCGAAAATCCTCGATCTCCTCCGCCGCCTCCTTCAGTTTCTCCGCCTTCCGGGCGAAGCGCGCCAGGCGCTGCTCCCGGCGCGCCACCGCCGCCGCGACCAGGGCCTCTTCGCCCGTCCCGGCCGGCACGATCCTGTCCGCCACCGGCCGGGGTTTGCCCGCCTCGTCCACGCTGACGTAGACCAGGTGAGAGGAAAGGGTCACCGCCCGCTCCCGCGTGGCCGGATTCTCGGAGAACACGCGGACGCCGACCTCGAGCGAGGAGCGCCCCACGTACTCGACGTGGGCTCGGAGGATCGCGATCTCCCCCACGAGAACCGGATGGAGGAAGTCGATGTCGTCCATGGCGCCGAGCGCCACGGTCCCCCGCGCCACGCGGGAGGCCGCGATCGTCCCCGCGTGGGTGATCCACTCCATCATGCGCCCGCCGTGGATCTGTCCCGGCGCCCCGGCATGCTCGGGGAGCACGAACTGGGTCATTTCCACCGCGGTATCTTTGATTGACGGCATCCGATTCCTTCAGGGGGGCGCAAGTCCCTCCCCTTTCTACCACGCGCGCCGGACCAAGTCTATTATCTCTTCATTCGTAGTCGTCTCTTGAGCTGGCCCAGCGAGATCGTCGCTTGTTTTCTGCGGCTGCGGATAAGCTTCCAGAACGTCGGATCCGTCTCTAAGATGACGGCGTCCCAGCCCTGTCCCTCGACACCCACAAGCACGGCCGCAGGTTTCCCGTGCCGCGTGATCACGACACGATCTTTCTGCGCGTCGTCTACGCATTCCTTCACTCGTTTCTGGAGATCTCGGACGCTAACGGTAGTCATAGAATTTCCTCCGTTGTCTTTCCGGGAGGTTTCCTCCGAACAGC
>LDXP01000047.1:12263-21528 GCA_001443385.1 Candidatus Rokubacteria bacterium CSP1-6 | reverse complement strand
GCCGTTCGTCTTCCTGGACTACGGCAAGCCGACCCAGCTGCCGCTCCCCAGGCTGTCACTCGAAGAGGCGCGGCGCCACCTGCGGGACGGCCAGTTCCCGCCGGGGAGCATGGGCCCAAAGATCGAGGCGGCGCTGGACTTCCTGGCCGGCGGCGGCGAGGAGGCGCTGATCACGTCGATCGAGGGATTCACCGACGCCCTCCAGGGCAAGATCGGGACCCGAATCACGCGGGAGTAAGCCATGCTCGTCTATCACGCAGCCATCACGGCAGCGGAGAATTATCTGGAGCGCCGGGCCCCGCACCGCCAGGCGCACTTCGAGCGAATCGTCGGGCTCCGCGCCCAGGGATTCGTCATCGGTGGCGGGCCGGCTCCCGACGGCCGGACGGCCGATATCTTCTACCGGGTCGCCCAGCCTCCCGACGTCGTCCGCCTCATCGAGGACGACCCGTATTACCTGGGAAAGGTCTGGACGGCCTACACCGTCAGGACCTTCTCCCAGTTCATCGAGCCCTGGGAACTGCCGCCGGTGGTCACCGACGGCTCGCGCCGCGCGACGCTCGTGGAAGGAGTGGCGCGCGAACCCGACATGGCGACCTTCGCGCTGATCGAGCTGCGCGGGGCGGGCCGGCTGGCCTTCGGGGGCTTCTTCGAGGAAGGCACCACCCTCGCGCTGCTGAAAACCGCGGACTCCGCTGAGGCGTCGGGCTGGCTCGCCGCCACCGGCTTCTGGAACACGGAGACCCTGACCGCCCGCGCGCTTCTCTACGCCCTCTAGCCCGGGCGTCCCCATCCAGCGCCGGCCCCCGAGGTCGAGACCCGGCCGGAGCCGGTCCGCTACCCTTTGACGCCGCCGGCACCGATCCCGGTCACCAGGTAGCGCTGCACGAACCCGAACACGACCGCCATCGGCAGCGTGACGAGCACGGACGCGGCCATCATGAGCCCCCAGTTCACATCGGTCGCCGACAGAAAGCGCATCATGCCCGGCGGCAACGTGCGCAGCGACTCGTCCGAGATGAGGATCAGCGCGAAGAGGTATTCGTTCCACGCGAACAGGAACGCGAAGATGCCGGTCGCCAGGATGCCGGGCATGGCCTGCGGCAGGACGACATACCACAGCGCGCCCAGGCGGGAGCAGCCGTCGATCAGCGCGGCCTCCTCCATCTCGACCGGCACGTTCCGGAAGAAGCCGCGAAGCACCCACATCACGAACGGCAACGCGAACGTGATGTAGGCCAGCGCGAGGCCGAGGTGCGAGTCGGTCAGCCCGAGCCGCGAGAAGAGCAGCACGAGCGGGATGATGAGCAGCGCGCCCGGGAACATGTAGGCCAGGAGCACGGACCGGCCGTAGATCTCCTTGCCTCGGACGCGGCAGCGCGCGAGGGCGTAGGCGCCGAGCGTCCCCACGACCAGGGAAATCCCCGTCGACAGCAGACACACCTTGAGGCTGTTCACGAAGAGCTGCAGGAAGTCGGTCAGCACGAACAACTCGCGGTAGTGGACACTCGTCCAGGCGCGGGGCACCCACGAGGGGGGCACCGCGAAGATCTCGGTCTGCGGCTTCAGCGAGGTAACGACCATCCAGTAGAGCGGAAACCCGACCAGCGTCAGTACCAGCCCCGTCAGCGTGTAGGTCCGGACGAGCGCTCGCATCACTCCTGCTCGGAAGAGAAGAGACGGAAGTAGAGGGTCATGACACCGACAAGCAGCAGGAACATGACCACGGCGATCGCTGATCCCTTGCCGACTTCGTAGATGGCGAAGGCCTGCTCGTACACGAGGATCGGCAGCGTCAGCGTGCCGCGGAGCGGGCCGCCGCCCGTCAGCAGGAACACGACCTCGAAGTTGTTGAACATCCAGATCGTCCGGAGCAGCGCGACCACCACGAGCACGTCCCTGATCTGAGGTAGCGTGATCTCGGCGAACCGGGCGACGGTCCCGGCCCCGTCGATCCGCGCCGCCTCGTACAGCTCCTCGGGGATGACCTGGAGGCGGGCCAGCACGACGACCACGACGAACGGGAAGTACTTCCAGACGCCCACGAAGATGACGCTCCAGAGGGCGCTCCCGGGCTGTGAAAGCCAGGCGATCGGCCTGGACACCAGTCCCGTCTGGAGGAGCAGATAGTTCACGACGCCGTACAGGGCGTTGTAGAGCAGCATCCACACGAGGACGACCGCCACGATCGGCATCATGTAGGGGAACAGCACGAGCCCGCGGGCGAGGGAGCGGCCGGCGAACCGCTGGTGGAGGAGCAGCGCAACCGCCGTGCCGAGCACGAGCTGGAGCCCGACGGTCCCCCCGGCCCAGAGCACGGAGAGCCACAGGGCGCTCCAGAACTCGGCGTTGGTCAGCAACCAGAGGTAGTTCCGGCCGCCGACGAACGTGCCGGTCCGATCGAGCAGGTGGATATCGAAAAAGCTCGTGTAGACGCCGTATCCCAGCGGGAACGCCAGCAGCGTAAGGAAGAGCACGCCGCTCGGCAGGAGCAGGATGGCGCCGAGGTGCCGGTCGCGCAGTCTCCCCAGCGCGGCGGCCAGGTGAAAGGGCGGGGCCCCGACGTGCGTCGGGGCCGATGTTCCCCCCCTCAGTCCTTGATCCCCTTCGTCGCGTCCACCATCTGCTTGTGCGCCCACTCGACCGCTTTCCCTACCGGCTCCTTGCCGAGGACGATCTTCTGGACGCAGTCGGTCAGGATGTTCTTGGACTCGACGACCTCGTACTTATAATTGAACGGATGCTGCGGGGACTCGAGCGTCGGCGCCACCGCGTAGTCGGTGGGGGTCAGCAGCACCTTGACGATGTCCGGATTCGCTTTGATCCATTCGTGCGTGGCGTACAGCGGCTCGACGGACTTCTGGGTCGGCACGACGTGGCCGACCACCGGGGTGAGAAGGCGCATGACCTGCTCGGGTTGGAACATGAATTTGACGACGTCCGTCGCCTCCGCGGTGTTCGGCGTCTTGTGGAGATAGAACTCGTCGAAGTGGAGCGTCGTCCGGTGCTGCCTGTCCCGCGGGATATGGACCGTCGCCGTCAGCGGCAGGAGCTGCGGCGCCTGGGCGTAGAGGTGCGCGAGCACCCGGCCCCAGTAGAAGGTCGTCGCCGACTTCCCGGACACGAACGCCGCCGACGCCTCGCGGAAGCCGTACTGGCCGACGTCGGGCGGTGAGAAGCGCATCGCCATCTCGCCGTAGTACTGGAGGGCCCGGCGGCTCTCCGGCGAATCGAAGACGACATTCAGCTTCTCGTCGAAGAGCATCCCGCCCGCACTCCAGATGTGGATCAACGCCATGAGGTGGGTGTTCCAAGTGCGGCCTGCGCTGTAGACGGCGCCATAGACTCCCTTGGCGGGATCCGTCAGCTTCTCGGCCGCCGCACGATAGTCGTCCCACGTGATCGGCGGCTTGAGGCCCTTGGCGGCGAAGAGGTCCTTCCGGTACCAGAGCACTGGCCACTGGCCCCCGTACGGGATGGCCATCTGGATCCCGCGATACTGCCAGACCTTGAGGGCGGCCGGGTTGAAGTCGCTTCGCCCGAGGGCGTCCACGACGGGCGCGAGGTCAACCACGAGCCCCCGCTTCGTCTCGGCGGCAACGAAGTCCGGCTTGCTGCTCCCGGCGACGATCTCGGGCGGCTTGCCCGCGGCGATGTCCGCCGCGAGCTTCTTCGTGATGTCGTCCCACTTGGCGAACTCGCCCTTGATCACGACGTCCTTGTTCTTCTTCGCCGTGTAGTCCTCGAAGAGGGCGTTCCACGCCTTGATCTGGCTCGGGTCGGCTTCCGGAGTGAAGAGCCGGAGCGTCTTCGCCGCGAACGCTCGGCGGGGTCGGCCGAGCCCGAGAGCCAGGGCGCTCCCCGCCGCGCTGCCCGAGATAAGAAACGTTCGTCGCTTCATCGTGTCCACCTCCGTGGGTCCAGCATCGCGGTTAAGCACAGGTCAGGTCGTCACCTGTCCGGCAGGGTATGCCACGCTACCACGCACGGGCCAGCCGGTCAAGAGCCCGACCTGCCTCATTTATAATGAGGAGCGCCTTTATCCTCTCCCCCGCGGGGGGAGAGGAAAGGAGAGGAAGTAGCCGATCGCGCCGGAGACCATCCCGGCCAGGAGGGTGAAGACGAGCCCCCCCAGGAGCTCGGTGCGGGGCCAGCCGACCCCGAGGAACCAGAACGTCCACGCCGCCTCGGCCGAGTAGAAGACCCAGGCGAAGAGGAAGCCGGCCATGACCGCGCCGCCCGGCCCCCGCGTGGTTCCGCGGTAGGCGTACCAGAGGTCCACCCCCAGCGCCGGGATCACCAGAAGCGGCGGGGCCGCCCGCGCGACGGCCAGGAAGAGCCCCGTGAAGCAAAGCGCTACGAGCGTCGCCGCCCCCCACCGGCCCGAAGCGCGCACGCCCGCCACGATGAACGCCGGCGCCACGAGGCAGGCCAGGACCGGGTAATACGTCGCGTCGCGAGCCGTGAACGCGGCGCTGAACCGTCCGAGGAGCGCAACGGCCGCCCAGAGGAGGAACCCGCCGAGGAGCACGAGGCCCCACTCCCTCACGCCGGCCGTAAAAAGGGCCCGAAGCGCCTCGCCGCCGTCGGGGACCTTCTTCACGAGTCGCCCTTCGACGTCGCCCAGCGGATGGCGCCGATCACCACCAGCCCGATCCCGACCACGACCGGGATCCAGTAATTCGGGAGATTCCACGCCTTGATCAGGGCCACGCCAAACCCGATGACAATGACGATGGCCCCCGCCACCATCAACCCGCTTCCCGAGCGCCTGCCTCCCATGCAACTCACCTCCCCCCCTCAAACCCTCAGGATTCTACCGCGGGCGATCCGGGGTGGGAAAGAGGCCGTTTCTCGGCTATCATGGCCCGGGCATTCTACTTCAGGGGGCAACCCATGGAGATTGTGCGGATTCCCGAGGCGAAGGAGTTCTCCGCCGAGGAGCGATCACCCATGCCTCGTCGTGCGCACACGGTGGGCATCATCGGGCTCGGTTTCGGCCGCGCCCACATCCCGGCCTTCCAGGCCAACGGCTGCCAGGTCGTGGCCGTCTGCCAGCGCAACGCCGCCCAGGCCAAGGCCGTCGCGGACAAGTACGGCGTCCCGCGGGTCTTCGAGCGGTGGGAGGAGATGCTGGAGCAGGTGCGGCCCGAGATCGTAGTCATCGCCACGCCGCCCCACCTCCATCAGGCCATCGCGCTCCAGGCCCTGGCCCGTGGCGCCCACGTCCTCTGCGAAAAGCCGCTGGCCATGACGCGGGACGAGGCGCGGGCGATGGTGGAAGCCTCCGCCCGCGCCGGGCGCGCGGCGATGACGTGCTTCAACTGGCGCTTTCCCGCCGCCATGCAGCGCCTCCACGCGATGGTAGAGGAGGGCTTCCTCGGCAAGCTGTTCCACGCGAGCCTTCGCTACCTCGTTCCCCGGTGGGCGGACGAGGCGACACCTCCGACATGGCGGATGGACCGGGCGCAGGCCGGACACGGCGTCATGGGCGACCTGGGCGTTCACCTGGTGGATCTGACGCGCTGGAACTTTGGCGAGATCGTCCGCGTGTCGGCGCGATCCGGGATCGCCTATCCCTCACGGAGCGTGCCCGGAGGAGCGAAGCCCGCCGACGCCGAGGATTTCTGCGCGGTGACGGCAGAGGTGGCCTCCGGCGCTCTCGTCACGCTCCTGGTGAGCCGGGCCGCCCGCGGGGCGTCCGAGCAGACCCTCGAGGCGTACGGCAGCCAGGGCGCGCTCTCCTACCGGCTCTCGCGCGCGGGAGCACGGTGGTACAAAGGCGAGCTCGGCGCCGCCTCGGGGAGCGCTGCGGCCTTCGAGCCGGTGAAGGTTCCCGCGGGCCTTCCGCGCTCAGCGGGAGAAGGCGATCAGCTCGAGGTCACGGGAAAGGCCACGATCGCGCCGCTGGTCAAGCGCTTCCTGGCGGGGATCCGGAAGGGAGAAAAGCCCTCGCCGTCCTTCGAGGACGGGATGCGGGCCCAGGCGGTATTGGACGCGGTGTTGGAGTCGGCGTCCCGCGGCGCCTGGGTCGACGTCGCCTGAAGGTGGGGTCAGGTCTTGCATTCCAACAGTCCACAGTAGGAGACTGTGTGATTGCAAGACCTGACCCCAGTTATGACCCCAGTTATGACCATCGCGGCTGATCCCCCTCACCCTACCCTCTCCCCCAATGGGGGAGAGGATTACGGTGAGGGGGCGTTAGGCACCTCTGATCAGCGTGAGGGCGGCGTCGTGGAGCCTGCCGTTGCTCGCCAGGGCGGTTCCTGAATAGATCGAAGGGCTGCCGGCGAAGTCGGTGAAGCGGCCGCCGGCTTCCTCCACCAGGAGCTTCACCGGCGCCAGGTCCCAGGGCTTCAGGTCCGGCGCCTCCACGGCGATCTCGGCCTTCCCCTCTGCCACGACCGTGTAGCACATGAAGTCCCCGAAGCCGCGCTGACGGTCCGTGGCGTCCAGCAGCCGAGTGAACGAATCCCAGTGCCCGCTCCGCCGGATGAGGTTCAGGCTCGCGTGGATGAGCGTGGCCTTGTCGAGGGAGGACACCTCTGAGACGCGAAGACGCTCTCCCCCCAGGAACGCGCCCCCACCCCGTCGAGCGGTCCACAGCTCGCCGCTTACCGGGTTCAGGATCACGCCGGCGGTGATCTCGCCCCGC
Organism: Candidatus Rokubacteria bacterium CSP1-6; assembly: GCA_001443385.1. Classification (GTDB taxonomy): domain Bacteria; phylum Methylomirabilota; class Methylomirabilia; order Rokubacteriales; family CSP1-6; genus CSP1-6. Next base: position 14,873 of record LDXP01000047.1, on the reverse strand, counting down.
TCCTCGAGCGCGATCAGCACGGCCCAGATGGGGATCCCCCGGACGAAGTTGCGCGTCCCGTCAATCGGATCCACGATCCACCGGACCTCCTTCGACCCCCGCGCGCCCAGCTCCTCACCGAGGACGCCGTGCTCCGGGAAGGCCCGGCCCAGGATCTCGACGATGATCTGCTCGGCCTCGCGATCGGCCTGCGTCACGGGCGACCGATCCGCCTTGAGCGTCACCTCCACGCCCCGCCGGAAATACTTCAGCCCGATCTCTCCGGCCGCGCGCGCCGCCTCGGTCATCACGTCGAGGACGCGATCCATGAGGGCGGCTAGCCTTTGGGGAGGCCGAGGATGCGCTCGCCGACGATGTTCTTCTGGATCTCCGTGGTCCCGCCGGCGATTCCGAAGCGGAGCGCGAAGAGGGCCTGGAAGGCCCAGCGCCCGCCGTCGGGCGCCCCGGGCGCGCCCCGCCACAGCTGCTGCGCGGGGCCGAGGATCTGGGTGGCCGCCTCGGCCATCTTCTTGTACGTGTCGGTGAACGCGAGCTTCAGCACCGAGCCCTCGGGGCCCGGCGGCTCGCCGCGGAGCTGGCGGGTGATATAGCGGAGCCCGGTGAGCCGGAGCGCCCGGCCCTCGATGTACACCTGAGCCAGGGCCTGGCGGAGCATCGGGTCGGCCGAGGCCACCCCGCCGTCGCGCGGACGCCGCCGGGCCAGCTCGAGCACACTGTTAATGTACTGGTGGAGGATGACCGTGTTCCCGATTGCCATCCGCTCGTGCATGAGCACCGTGATCGCGACGTCCCAGCCGCCGTTCAGGACGCCGAGCAGGTTCGCCCTGGGCACCCGGACCTGATCGAAGAACACCTCGCTGAACTCGGCATCCCCGGTGATCTGGACGAGCGGCCGGATCGTGATGCCGGGACTCTTCATGTCCACGAGAAGGCACGAGATCCCCTTGTGCTTCGGCGCCTCGGGGTCGGTGCGCACGAGGAGGATGCAGTAATGGGAGCGGTGGGCGTTGGAGGTCCAGACCTTCTGGCCGCTCACCACGAAGTGGTCGCCGTCCAGGACCGCCCGCGTCGAGAGGTTCGCCAGATCGCTCCCCGCCCCGGGCTCGGAGAACCCCTGGCACCAGATCTCGTCGGCGGAGAGGATGGGCGGGAGCCAGCGCGCCTTCTGCTGCTCAGTCCCGTGGTGGACCACCGCCGGGCCCACCATGGTCAGGCCGATCATGTTGACGCCGGGCGGCGCGCCGGCGCCGATCATCTCCTCGGCGAAGATCATCTGCTCCACCAGGCTCGCGCCGCGCCCCCCGTACTCCTTGGGCCAGTGAATCCCCACCCAGCCCCCCGCGTGGAGGCGCTTGTGCCAGGCCAGACTCGAGTCGAAGGATTTGTCGGGGTGGAAGGTCAGCTCGTCGTCGGAAGGCGGGAACCGCTTCCGGTGCTCGGGCAGGGTTCGCCCGAGCCACTCGCCGAGCTCCCGGCCAAACCCCTCCTCGCGCTCGCTGTAGGCAAAGTCCATGGCGCGGCTATTTTATCCGGTATATACTGCGCGCGCACTCTCAATTCCATTCATGGAGGATCCGACCAATGAAACTCTCCGATGTCACTGCTCTGATTACCGGTGGGGCGTCTGGCCTGGGAAAGGCGACGGCCGAGCGGATCGTCGCCGCGGGGGGCCGGGTGGCGCTCCTGGACCTGGACCTGCCGACTTCCAAGGGCCCCGAGGTGGCCGAGGCGCTGGGAAAGCAGGCGGTCTTTGCCCCGGCGGACGTCACCAACTCCGACCAGGTCGAGGCCGCGCTGGCCCTCGCCACGGAGCGCCTCGGTCCCCTCACGGTCCTGGTGAACTGCGCCGGGATCGGCGCGGCGATCCGCACCGTGACGAAGGGCGGGCCCCATCCCCTCGACGTCTTCTCGTTCACGATCAACGTGAACCTGATCGGGACCTTCAACTGCATCCGACTCGCCGCGGCCCGCATGATGACGAACCGGCCCAACGAGGAGGGTGAACGAGGCGTGATCATCAACACCGCGTCGGTGGCGGCCTTCGACGGGCAGATCGGTCAGGCCGCCTACTCCGCCTCCAAGGGCGGCATCGTCGGCATGACCCTTCCCATCGCGCGCGACCTGGCCGGCTACGGCATCCGCGTGGTCACCATCGCGCCGGGCCTCTTCGACACCCCGCTGCTCGCCATGCTGCCGGAGCCCGCGCGCCAATCCCTGGCCCAGCAGACCCCCTTCCCGCAGCGGTTCGGGCGCCCCTCGGAGTACGCCGCTCTGGCCGCCCACATCATCGAGAACCCGATGCTCAACGGGGAGACCATCCGTCTCGACGGCGCCATTCGCATGGCGCCCCGCTAGGCTACTCGATTACCCGGTCGGCGCGCAGCCGCAAGGACTGTGGGACCGTCACCCCCAGCGCCTTCGCGGTCTTGAGGTTCACCACCAGCTCGAAGCGAGTCGGCCGCTCGATCGGCAGGTCGCCAGGCCTGGCGCCCTTCAGGATCTTGTCCGCATGGGTCGCCGTGCGCCGGATCATGGCGTCAATATTGGGTCCGTAGCTCATCAGGCCACCGGCTTCGGCGAAGAAACCCCACATGGATACGGCGGGTAACC
>LDXP01000047.1:0-12223 GCA_001443385.1 Candidatus Rokubacteria bacterium CSP1-6 | reverse complement strand
CGCCCGCACCTCGACCGACTGAAGCCTGACGCCGAGGGCCCGCGCCCCCGCCTCCAGCTCCCGGAACTCCAAATCCACATGGGTCGGGTCCCACAGGACCGCTACCCGGGAGACGCCGGGAATGATCTCCTTGAGGAGCTCAAGGCGCTTGGCCGCCAGCTCGGACGAGATGAACGTCACGCCGGTCACGTTTCCACCCGGCCGGCTAAGACTGGCAACGAGGCCGATCTCCACCGGGTCCTCGCTCATGCTCGCGACGATCGGAATCGCCCCCGCGACGTTCTTGACCACCTTGGTCACGTCCGTCCCGACGGCCACGATGAGGTCCACCTTGGATCGGACCAGCTCCCTAGCGAGATCGGGGAGCCGCTCGGGGCGGCCTTCGGCGTAACGCACGACCAAGGTCATGTTCTGCCCGTCGCTCCAGCCCAGCTCGCGCAACCCCTGGACGACCGTCCCCTCCGGAAACGGCGCAGGAGGCGGATTCCCGTAGACGAGCAGGCCGACTCGCGGAACTTTCGTCTGCTGTTGAGGCTCGCCGGGGCCGGCCCCCGCGAGCAGAGCGGTCAGGGCCAGCACCAAGATCCTGAGCATCGTTAGGCCTTCTTCTCGACCCACTCGCCGCGCTCCTCAAGGGCGCGCTTGGCGACTTTCAGGCCCTCCACCATGACGGGCGCGCCGCCGTACACCAGCATCTGGAAAATCACCTCAGCGATCTCCTCCCTGGTCGCCCCGACGTTCCGGGCGGCGTGAATGTGGAGGCGGAGCTCCTCTTCCCGGTTGAGCACGGTCAGCGCGGCCACCGCGCACAGCTCCCGCTGCTTCTGAGACAGCACCTCTCGACTGTAGAGCTGGCCCGTGAAGAACATGGAGATCTGCTTGGCCAACTCCTTGTCGAACTGCCGCCATAACGCGTAGCCGCCCTCTGCCGTGTCCACCCCGCGGAAAAGGAGCTCCGCAGTTTTTCGGGTCTTCTCCTTGAGCTCTTCGTCCATAGGTCTCCCCTCACCCCTCCCCCCTCAGCCTGCCCTCCCCGATGCCCCTCACCTCTTCTCCTCTCCCCACTGGGGAGAGGCAGGGTGAGGGGGGAGAGGATTAAGGTGAGAGGGACAGGGTTTCCAAAATCTTGGACAGCGACTCGGGTGTCGAGAGCATCGCGTCGTGGGCCGCGTTCAGATCGACAGGTTTCACTCCCAGGCGCTGAGCGTAGGCAAGGGCGCGATCCGGCGGCACCGCGACATCCTTCAGGCAGCGGATGTACGTCCGCGGCACGCTCATCGCATAGAAGCGCGTCAGGTCCACGCGCTCCACGAAGGGGCGGAGCGGCTGGGGCGTGAGGCGGGGCAGCGCGGCCTGGACTACGGGGTGACCCGGTGGCAGGTCGTTCATCCAGCGCGCCCACGCCATCTCCGCGGGGTAGCAGACCCTCGCGTTACCGCTGGCCTGAGCCATCCCCTGGATCAGAGCCCTCGCCGCCAGAGTGAAGTGGCTCTCGAAGAGGCTGCCGCCGTCGGGCAGCGCCACAGCGGCCAGAAAGACCAAGTGCGCCACCCGCTCGGGGGCGAGCTCCACCACTTTGGGGATCACCAGCCCACCCATCGAGTGGCCCACCACGATTCCCCGGCTGATCCCCTCCAGGGCCATGGCGTCCACGACCGCTCGGGCGTAGTTCGCGACGGAGGCCGTCGCATACTCGCTCGCCCGGCGGCCATGCCCCGGCAGGTCCAGGGTCACGACGGCGTGCCCCTTGGCCGCGAGCCGCTCCGCCACGGCCTCCCAGCACCAGGCCCCGTGACAGGCGCCGTGGACCAGCACGAACTCCTTTTTGCTCATGGGCCGGACCAGCGGATGGGGGCGTAGTGGCCGTTGCGCCCGGTGTTGTCGAAGGTGAACGCGTGGTCGCGGTAGCGGCTCGCGGTGCCCCGGGCCGCCGCCAGGCGGCTCGAGGCGAAGTGGCCGACGTTGTCGAGCCAGACCTCCTGGCCCTTGATCCCAATGATCCCCTCCACCGTCACCTCCGCGATCCCCGGGACCAGGAGCCTTCGCGTTTTTCCCTCGCTGGTAAAGGTGATGGGGGCGGACTTTGTGGGCATCCGCTTCGCCATGAAGGGGGCAAAGCGGCCGAGGGGGCCGCCGGCCTGGGCCGAGAAGATGGCCTCCAGCCCGTGACGCTGCGCCGCATTGGCGCGCTCGTCCACGTAGCACGCCACCGTCCAGTCTCCCTGCGCCATGACGCCCGGAGTATAGATGGTGAGAACCGCGCTGAGGCCGTCGAGCGGCGTGTCGCCGTAGCGGCCGGAATCGGCGTGGAACGCCACGACGACATCGCAGTGCCCCTCCGTGGGGCGCGCCTGGGCCCGGGAGAGGAGACAGGGGCACAGGACCTCGCAGTTGCAGCTCTCGAAGTACTCGCCGGTGATCTGCCAGGCCGGATGCGCCATGACGGGCTCCTATTCGGGGTTGACTCTGAAGGCGACGCGCCCTATCGTCGGAGAGGTTCGCCCCACGATACCCGGAACGGAGAGAAAAGACAATGCGGGCGATGAAGGCGTCGATCCTGCCAGACCGGAACGCGCCGCTCGTCGTCGAGGAGGTCACCCTCGACGCGCCGAAGACGTGCGAGGTCCTGGTCAGGATCGCGGCCTGCGGCGTCTGCCACTCGGACCTCTCCGTGATCGACGGCACGCTCCCCCTGCCCACGCCCATCGTCCTCGGCCACGAAGGAGCCGGCGTGGTGGAAGCCGTGGGCCCCGGGGTGACGTCGGTGAAGGCCGGAGACCACGTCGTCCTGTCCTGGCGCCCGGGGTGCAACCGCTGCCCGTACTGCCTCCGCGGCCAGCCGTACCTCTGCGACCTCGCCAGCCGGATGAGCCTCTCCGGGGCGATGCTCGACGAGATGGTGACGCGGACCTACAAGGTCAGCGAGGTGAACCAGGCCTTCGACGACCTCAGGAACGGCGTGAACCTGCGCGGCGTGCTGATATTTTCGTGATGTGGCCCCCTCACCTTTATCCTCTCCCCCCGGGGGGGAGAGGGCAGGGTGAGGGGGCTAAGGAGACACGACCATGGCCAAGATCGAGAAGTTCTGCGCCAAGTCGGTGTACGATCCCCCGACCTACGCCCAGGGTGTCAAGGTGACCGGGGGCCAGACGATGCTCTTCATTTCCGGCCAGGTGGCGTACGATAAGAAGGGTGGCGTGGCCCACAAGGGGGACTTCCAGGGGCAGGCCCGCGCCGTCTTCAAGAACCTCAAGGCCATGGCCGAGGCCGGCGGCGGGAAGCTCTCCAACATCGTGAAGCTCAACACCTACCTGACCGACATCCGCTACCGTGCCGACCTGATCCCGATCCGCGCGGAGTTCTTCGGCAAGCGCCTCCCCGCCTCGACGCTGATCACCACCCCAGCGCTCGCCCACCCGGACTGGCTCATCGAGGTCGAGGCCATCGCGGTGATCTGATCGCATGAACTTCGTCATCCCGGACGACTACGACCAGGCGTACCTGGGAAGCCCTCACGTCGAGCGGCTGATCCCCCACGGCAAGGTCCAGGTCTACACCGATCCGCCCCGGGACGAGGGCGAGCTGGTCGAACGCCTGCGCCCGGCCGAGGTCGTGATCCCCATCCGGGAGCGGACCCCATTCACCGCCGAGCGGCTCCTGAAGCTCCCCAGCCTCCGGCTCATCTCGATGACCGGCACGGGCGTGGCCAGCATCGACCTCAAGACGGCCACGGTCCGCCGCGTCGTCGTGACCAACACGCCCGGGACCTCGGTGCCGGCCGTGGTCGAGCTCACCTTCGGGCTGATGATCGGCCTCTGCCGCCGCCTCCCCGCCATCGACCGCGAGATCCGCGAGGGTGGGTGGCCCCGGCACGTCGGCAGCGAGCTCAGCGGAAAGAGCCTGGGGATCATCGGGCTGGGCGCCATCGGATCGCGCGTGGCTGAGGTCGCCCAGGCCTTCGGGATGGAGGTGTGCGCCTGGAGCCCTCGGCTCACTGCCGACCGGGCTCGCCGGCACGGCGTCACGCCGCTCCCCCTCGCCGTCCTCATGGCCCGCGCCGACTTCGTGTCGGTCCACGTCCGGTCTCTCCCGGCCACGAAAGGCCTGGTGACCCGGGAGCTGATCGGGCTCATGAAGCCCGGCGCCTGCTTCATCAACACCGCGCGAGCCGCCATCGTGGACGAGGACGCCCTCTGGGAAGCGCTCAGCGCCGGCCGGCTCGCCGGCGCCGGGCTCGACGTCTTCGGCCAGGAGCCCTTACCGGAGAACCACCGCTGGGCCGGCCTGCCCAACGTGGTCCTGACCTCCCACCGCGGCTGGGTCACGCGGGAGACGCTGGACCGCTTCATGGCGGGCGCCGTCGAGAACGCGCTGGCGTTTCTGGTTGGGCGGCCCGTCAACGTCGTCAACCCCGACGCCCTCCAGTGATCAATCCACACATTTTCAGGGCGTACGACGTGCGCGGCAAGGTGGGAAGCGACATCACCCCCGACGTGTTCCGCCAGGTCGGCCGGGCCTACGGCACGCTGATCCGCCGCGAGGGCGGGCGTACCATCGCTCTCGGCCGGGACAACCGCCTCTCCTCAGCCGAGCTCAGCGCGTCCTTCGCCGAAGGCGTGCTCGCCGCCGGGATCTCGATCGTGGACATCGGGCTCTCACCGACCCCCATCCTCTACTTCGCCACCGCCCACTGGAAGCTGGACGGCGGGGCCAACGTCACGGGCAGCCACAACCCCGTCACCGACAACGGCGTCAAGATGGTCCACGGCGGCGCCGTCCCGCTGACGGAGGACGAGATTCAGGATTTGCGCCGCCTGATCGACGCGCGCGATTTCGAGACGGGCGCGGGCGCGGTGACCCGGCGCAGCCCCAAGGAGGACTACATCGCCGTCATCGCCGACCGCGTCAGGGTCGCCCGGCGCCTGAAGGTGGTCGTGGACGCGGGGAACGCCGTCGCCGCGCTCTACGCGCCCGATCTGCTGCGCCGCCTCGGGTGTGAGGTGGTCGAGCTCTACTGCGAGCTGGACGGCACCTTCCCCCACCACCTGCCGGACCCCGAGGTCGAGGAGAACGTGCGTGACCTCATGGCGCGGGTGGTCGAGGTCGGGGCGGACCTGGGGATCGCCTACGACGGCGACGCCGACCGGATGGGGCTGGTGGACGAGAAGGGACGCCGCCACGAGGCCGATCTGGTCCTGATCCTGCTGGCGCGCGACCTCCTGACGCGCCATCCCGGAGCGAAGGTCGTCTTCGACGTCAAGTCCTCCCAGACCCTCGTGGACGCGATCAGGACCGCCGGGGGCGTGGCGGTGATGCACAAGACCGGCCACTCACACCTGAAGCGCAAGATGCGCGAGGAGGGGATCCTCCTGGGCGGCGAGGTCAGCGGCCACATGTTCTTCGCCGAGAATTACTACGGCGTGGACGACGGGATCCTGGCTTCAGCGAAGCTGATCGAGATCGTAGCCCGGAGCCGCGAGCCGCTGTCGGCCCGGTTCGACGCGATTCCCCACCTCTGCGCGACCCCCGAGTTGAAGGCGCCGTGCCCCGACGAGGAGAAGTTTCGCGTGGTGGAGGAGCTGGCGCGGCACTTCAAGGGGCGCTACGAGACCATCGACATCGACGGGGTGCGCATTCTCTTTCCGGGGGGCTGGGGGCTCATTCGCCCCTCCAACACCAACCCCTACCTCACGCTGCGCTTCGAGGCCCGGACCCAGGCCCAGCTCGATGAGATGAAGCGGATCGTGTTCGACGCGCTCGCCCGCTACCCCTTCGTAACGCTACCGCGCGAGGGCTAGCCTGACCGCGCCCGCCAGGCTCCGCGCGACCGGGCAGTCGCGGGCGCCCCAGACGCCCCCCGGATCGAGCAGCACCGCTTCCATCCCGGCCGCCCGCGCTCCCAGGACGTCCACAGAGTAGAGGTCGCCGATGTACACCGCTTCCCCGGGCGCCACGCGCGCCTCCGCAAGCCCCATGAGAAAGATCCGGGGGTCGGGCTTCTCGATGCCCACCACGGCGGAGTCCAGGATGAACTGGAGGTGGGCCGCCAGGCCGGTCTCCTCGAGGATCGAGCGAACCGATCCGTTGGAGTTGGAGATGACGCCGGCAACGCAGCCCGTGTCCCGCGCCAGCCTGAGGGCGGTCTCGGCTTCGGGATCGGGGACGTGCCAGAGGCCGACGGGAGGGTTATACTCCTTTCGCCACTCGGCCACGGCCTGGACCGTTTCCGGATCGGTGATCCCGAGCTCCTCCAGGACGTACCGGAAGTAGTAGCCCGCGACAGACCGGCTCTCCGTCGAGCTCCCCGGCGCCAGGTGGGGATCGAGCCGCACCCGCGCCCGGTACTCCGCCTGAGCCACCGCCTCGTGGCTCTTCCGGATGCCGCGGAGGGCGAGCTGCTCGGCGATGGCGGCGTAGTTGATCCGGAGCAGGGTGTTGCCGGCGTCGAAGAAGAGGGCGCGGATCAAGGGTTTCATGTTCGCCTCTCTCTATTATACTGGCGAAAAAAGGAGCCGCCCGGAATGTGGAAGACACGTACGATGTTGGCCTGGTGTGGGAGCTTGCTGGCGCTGGCCCTCGGTCTCGGGCTCTCAGCCTGGGCCCAGCAGGGGACGGCGACCAGACCGAAGCCGATCAGGATCCCCATGGAGGAGCTCCACAAGGCCGGCGGGGTTCCGCCGGGGTGGAAGTTCGCCTTGCCCGCGGGCGATCCCGTCAAGGGACGGAAGGCCTTCGTGGACTTCGAGTGCTTCAGCTGCCATCAGGTCAAAGGGGAGAAGTTCCCGCCCGGCAAGAAGGGCGATGTGGGGCCTGAGCTGACCGGCATGGGCGGCCGCCACCCGACGGATTATTTCCTCGAGTCGCTCGTGAACTCCAACGCCGTCATCGTCGAAGGGCCGGGGTTCACGGGACCCGACGGGCTCTCGAAAATGCCCGATTACCGGGACAGCATGACCGTGGCCCAGCTGATCGACCTGGTGGCGTATCTCAAGAGCCTGACCGGGAGGGACGATCACGGGGGCCGCCATCGCTGAGCAAGCCAGCAGCCGATGACCGCGCTCGGGCTCTGCGCCCGCTGGGCTCACCTGGGCGCCGGCGTCTTCCTGGTCGGCACGTTCGCGTTTCTCCTCCTGGCAGGCCGCTCTGACCGCCTGACCGTTGTGGCCTGGGAACGGACCCTGACGCGGTGGACCCGCTGGGCGGCCGGGCTGCTCCTCCTCTCGGGACTGCTGAGCCTCTCCTACCAGGCCGCCGTCGTCACGGGTCACCCGGGCGACGCGCTGTCGGCGGCGACGATGCTCCGGCTCCTCGGCGCCACCCAGTTCGGAACCGTCTGGCTGCTCCGCCACGGCCTCCTGTTCCTCCTGGCAGGCCTGATCCTCTTCAGGGACCGCGAAGAGTCGGGCTGGGACTGGGCCGCCTTCCGCGGCGAGGGACTGCTCCTGGGCGGAACCGGCCTCGGGCTCCTGGCCTGGGCGGGTCACGCGGCCGCCGTCGAGCCCGGGGGACTCGCCGCCGCGGGAGCGGACGCGCTCCACCTCCTGGCCGTCGGCGTCTGGCTGGGCGGCCTGCTGCCGTTCGCCCTCCTGCTGCGGGCGGCGGGACAGGAGGAGGGAGCCGACGCGCGGCCCTTCGCCGTGCTGGCCGCGCGCAGCTTTTCCCAGATGTCCCTGGTCGCGGTGCTGGTCGTGGCAGCCACGGGAATCTGGAACGCCTGGAACCAGATCGGCAATGTCGCGAGCCTGCTGGGCACCCGCTACGGGAACCTGCTGCTGCTGAAGCTCGGGCTGTTCCTGCCGATCATCGCGCTGGCGGCCGTGAATCGGCTCCGCCTGCTCCCCGCGCTTTCCGGGGAGGCGGAGACGGTCGGGCGCCCCGCCATGCGGCGCCTGGCATCGTTCGTCGCGCTCGAATTCGCCCTCGGAGCCGCCATCCTCGCGGTGGTGATCCTGATGACCGTCACGCCGCCGGGGCGCCATACCCAGCCCTGGTGGCCCCTGCCGTTTCGCCTCGCCTACCCGCCTCCCCACGACGTGGCGGGCGCGGGGACACGGCTGCTGGTCGGAAGTCAGGTGGCCCTCGTCGGGGTCCTGGGTGTGGTGGCCGGATGGTTCCTCGGCTGGCGCCGGCGCCTGGTCGTGAGTGTCGCCGCAGCCGTTCTGGTGGCCGGGCTCGGCGTGGCCCTGCCGCCGCTCACGGTCGAGGCGTACCCGACCACCTACCGGCGCTCGGCGGTCCCCTACCAGGCTGCCTCCATCGCCGACGGCCGGACAATCTTCGCGACACACTGCGCCGCCTGCCACGGACGGACGGCCGAGGGCGACGGGCCCGAGGCCACCGGACTCCGCCGGCGACCGGCGAATCTCACCGAACCCCACGTCGGCCAGCACACCGCCGGTGATATCCTCTGGTGGCTGACGCACGGGATCCCGAAGAGCGGCATGCCGGGCTTCGGCGACCGCCTCTCGGAGGCGGAGCGCTGGGACGTGGTGAACTTTCTCCGGGCTCTCTCCGCGGCAGGCCGTGCCCGGAAGCTTACCGAAGTCGTCGAGCCCGATCGTCCGTGGCTCGCCGCTCCAGACGTCACCTATGCGGTCGGCCCGGGCGCCCCCCGCTCGCTCAAGGATTTCCGGGGGCGCCGGGTCGTCCTGCTGGTGCTCTTTACCCTTCCCGAGTCGCGCCCACGGCTCGGCCAGCTCGCCCGGAACTACGACATCCTCCAGACCATGGGGGCAGAAGTCCTCGCCGTGCCCACCGACGGAGGCGACCAGATCATCTCCCGCCTGGGCGCCTGGCCCCGGATTCTCTTTCCCGTCGTGACCGACGGCGCGAAGGAGACCGTGGCGGCCTACTCGCTCTTCCAGCCGGCCGCCTGGATCCGCACCCCCGCTCACGTGGAGTACCTGATCGACCGGCAGGGCTACCTCCGCGCCCGGTGGACTCCCGACAGCGGAGGCTGGGCGGAGGTCAGCGGGCTTCTGGCCGAGATCCAGCAGCTGAACCAGGAGACCATCACCGGCCCGCCCGCCGAGGAGCACGTGCACTGACCATGCGACTCTGGAAAGCCGTCGCGCTCCTGAACCTGGCACTCGGCATCGGGCTCCTCGTCGGCTACCTCTGGTGGGGGCGCGAGGCGACGCGGCTCCGCCGGGAAACAACGGTCACCATCCAGGCTGGAGCGGCGGGGCTCGAGGAGCGGGAATGGACGGCTCGCGGAGTGGTACGGTCGGTGATCCCCGAGATCAACGTCCTCGTGCTGACCCACGAGGACATCCCGGGCTTCATGCCGTCCATGACCATGGGCTTCCGCGCCGCGAACCCCCAACTCTACGCCGGGCTCCAAGTCGGGGACGTCATCCGCTTCACGCTGAAAGGGGTCCCCCCGAACGTGACGATCGTCGCCATCACGAAGGAGGGCAAGACCTGAGCCGCGCGGGTTTCGTCGTCGTCGCCCTCATCCTGTCCGGGGCGGCCAGCGTGGAAGCCCATTCGTTCCTCGACCGCGCCGACCCCAGGGCCGGGAGCACCGTCAAAACGGCCCCGGCGCAGGTCAGAATCTGGTTCACCGAGAGCCTCGAGCCCGCCTTCAGCTCGGTGCGCGTCCTCAACCAGGCCGGCCGGCAGGTGGACAAGGGCGACGGCCAGGTGGATCCTTCCAACCTCAAGCTTCTCCGGGTCTCGCTCCCCCCGTTGCCGCCCGGCATCTACAAAGTGGTCTGGCGCGTGCTTTCCGTGGACAGCCACGTCACCGAGGGAGACTTCACCTTCCGGGTGGTGCCGTGATACACTTCGTCGAAGTGATGCTCCGCTCGCTCAGCGCGCTGGTCGTCCTCGGGTCGGCGCTGGCGCTCTGGCCGCTGGCCACGCCGGCGGCAGCCGCCACCCTCTACGTCACCAACACGAAATCGGATTCCATCTCGATCATCGACACGAACACCTTCGAGGTCACGGGCACCATCCCCCTGGGCAAGGGGAAGCCCAACCGGGTCGCCTTCCACCCGGACGGCAAGACCGCCTGGGTCATCTACGACAAGAGCCGCGATCTCGGGGTCGTGGACGCCGAAGCCCAGCGGCTCCTCAAGCGGGTCCAGATCGGAGGTAACCCGTATAACCTCGCCTTCTCGCCCGACGGCCGCTACCTCTACGTGCTGGACTGGAGCAGCGAGACCAGCAAGGACGAGATCATCATCTACGACCTCAACGCTGAGCAGGTGGACGGCCGGATCGAGGTCTCCACGTGGCCCGCCCACAGTATCTTCACCCGCGACGGCCGCACGTTCTTCGTCTCCGGCGAGACGGCGGGCGACCTGAGCGTCATCGACACCCGAGCCGGCAAGATCGTGGCCCGGCTGTGGACCGGGGCCGATGCCATGGGACTCGCCCTCACCGCCGACGAGAAGATCCTCTACGCGGCGGCCGGCGAGGAGAAGAAGGTCATCAAGGTGGACACCGCGACCCGGCAGGCGGTCGCCGCCATCCCCCTTCCCGGCATCGTCCACGAGGCAACCCTCACGCTCGACGGCCAGTTCCTGTACACGACCCTCCGGAAGGCCAACAAGATCGTCGTGGTCCGCACGGCCGACGACAAGATCGTCGCCACGATCCCGCAGCCGAGCTACCCCGATCTGGTGGTCATGGAGCCCACGGGGCGCCACGCCTTCGTCACCAACCGGCACGCCGACGTCGTGACGGTGATCGACGTCCAGACCCATCGCCAGGTCAGGTCCATCCCCGTGGGCAAGGCACCACACGGGATGGCGCTCCGCCCCCGCTGACCGGATTCAACAGGAGGGACTTATGAAACCGCTCTCTCTGCTCGTTGCTGGATTGATGCTGACCGGATGCGCGACCATGCCCGCGGGGAGCCCCCAGGCGACGGCGGAACTGAAGAACGCGAGGGGCGAAGCCGTCGGGACCGCGAGCCTGTGGGAAGACGCCAACGGCGTTCGCATCGCCGCCCGGGTGCAAGGAATTCCCGCGGGCCGGCACGGGATCCATATCCACGCGGTCGGCAAGTGCGACCCGCCCGATTTCACGACGGCCGGCGGCCACTACAATCCGGAGGGGAAGAAGCACGGGCTCAAGAGCCTCGTCGGGTCCCATGCCGGCGACCTGCCGAACCTCGACGTCGGGACCGATCGGACGGGGAGGCTCGAGTACGTCACCAAGCTGGTGACCCTCGGACCGGGGCCGACCTCCCTCTTCGACGCCGACGGCAGCGCGGTCGTCATTCACGCCAACCCGGACGATGAGATGACCGACCCGACGGGCAACTCCGGTGGGCGGATAGCCTGCGGGGTCCTCACGAGGGCGGTCGCACCGAGGTCTTCCTCCTACTGACGTCGTGAGCGCTGCTCGCTGGCGACGCCTATTCTGCGGAAGCGCCGGGGTCCTTGCCGTCCTGGCGCTCGTCGTTTATTTCCGCGGATCGCTCCCCGGCGAACCGGACTTCTATGACGCCGTCCGGGGCTGGGCCTCGCCCGGCGTGGTCACGATCTTCTGGTGGATCAACTGGCTGGGGAGCAAGTGGGTCCTGCTCCCCGCCACGCTCCTGCTCCTCTGGGCCGGCCCTCCCGAGACGCGGCGGCGCTGGTGGCTCTGGGCGGGCGTGATGATCGCTGCGCCGATCCTCGAATGGCTGGGGAAGGAGCTCATCGGGCGGCCCCGTCCCGGGGGAACGTCCTTCGGCTTCCCGAGCGGCCATGCCACGGCCGCCTCGGCGTACTTCTTTCTGGCGGCCTACCTCGTCGGCAAGCGCCTCGATCGCTCGGGGGCGCGGGTGGTCCTGCTCTGGATCGTGGCGGGTGTCCTCGTCGTCCTGGCAGGGCTGGCGCGGATCGTGCTCCAGGCCCACTGGCCCGGCGACGCCCTCGCAGGCGCGGTGCTCGGCCTGACGTGCGTCTCGCTCGCCGCCTGGTACCACGAGCGCCGCGAACTGCTGAAATAGGCGATCCCGACCCTCTCGTCAGCCGCGGCGGCGGCGGAAGCGGGAGAAGTCGGGCGGGCGCTTCTCGAGGAAGGCGCGCGCCCCCTCCTGCTGCTCCTCCTCCCAGAACTCCCGGGTCGTCATGTAGCGGCGGAGCTGGTCCCCCTGGCCCAAGAGATAGCCGAACTCCTCCACGAACGATGCCTTGAGGATCTTGAGGCACGTGGGTGAGAGCGCCAGGAGCTCGCCGCACCACTTGTCCACCTCTTCGTCGAGCTTCGCCATCGGCACCACCGC
>LDXP01000046.1 GCA_001443385.1 Candidatus Rokubacteria bacterium CSP1-6 | reverse complement strand
CGAAACCGTGAAGAAGCTCGGGGCGGGCTGGCGGGATACGCTTATCTACTTCAAGCACGAGGAGTCGGGCACCGGCCCCGCCCTCGCCCACCAGCTTCAACAGCTGCTGACGCGGTAGGCTCCGCCCCACACTGCCCGCTTGCGTGCACGGCGCCTCTCCAACGGCGCGCTTGACTCCCAGGTCATCCGCGCTGTATCAGGGAAGGACCGGATGACGGGCGAGAAGGGCTTGACCGATCCCCGCGGCTCGATTTTAATGTAGCGCGCTGCGATCTCGAAAGGGGGCCGAGACGGCAATGACCATTCGCGCGACTCGGCCGACCTGGCGGGTTTTCGGGAGCCTGGTCCTCGGCGCGGCCCTCTGGTCCTGGGCGTCCGCCGGTCGCGCTCAGGACACCGATCAGGTCCGGTTCTACCTGAGCGGTCGGGCGGGAGCGGCAATCCTCCTCGATGGTCGGCCGGTCACCGGACTCGAGGCCGGCTTGTCGGAGCAGACGACCGGAGTCTCGCTCGGTGTCAACCTTGGGCGCTATTTCGGGCTCGAGCTGGCCGCCGATGGCTTCGAGAAGTTCCTGCGCTCACGTCCGGATGTGAGCGTACGCCCCGGGCCAACGCTGGGCGAGTTTTCCGTGGGCACCCTCATCCCGCAAGTGCGCTTCCGCTATCCCCTGCTCGACGGGTGGCTGACCCCCTACGTGGTGGCTGGCGTCGGCGTCGGCCACCACGAGTTCAACGATCGGAAGCAGGCGGGGCGGGGCCTGTCCATCCACGGGCGCGACACGGGCGTGGTGGCCGCCATCGGAGGCGGCGTGGAGTACTTCGTCGCCAGCAACGTAGCGCTGGGGGTCGAGGCCAGATACCTCGTCGATCGCGATCAGGAGATCGAGTTCCAGGGCCGACGGGAACGCGCGGATCTGGACGCCATTCTCGTGGGGCTGAGCATGCGGTTGCTCTACCCCGACACGCCGCGTGCGGCTCGCTCGGAAGCGGCGGCGTTCGCCACCGACGGGCGCGTGTACGCGGCCCTCCGCCCGGGCGGCGCGGTCTCGCTTCGCTCGCGCGTCGGATCGGGTCTCGAGGTAGAGCCCGAGAACGCCGCCCTCGGCCCCTTCAATCACTTCGGCGGCCTCGCCCTGGGTCTTGACTTCCAGCGGCGCTTCAGCGTCGAGTTGGCCGTGGAGGGTTACGAGCCCATCCTCACGGTTCCGGGGCTCGGGCGCGTCTCCGAGTACGGGTTTTGGACGGTGCTGCCCCAAGCGCGCCTGCGTTTTCCAGTGCGGGAGAACCGGCTCGTGCCCTACCTCGTGGCAGGGGTCGGCGTCAGCTTCACCGAGGTCAATGACGTCAAGCGTGACCCCGACGTGGTGAAGATCAAGGGGAACAGCGTCATCGGGGCGGCCGGATCGGTTGGCGCGGGGATCGAGTATCTGGTCACCGACAATCTGGCCGTCGGCGCCGAGACGAAGTACATCATCGCGCGCGGGCACTCGGTCACGCTGAACAGCCGCGAGGTAGACGTGGAACTAGATGCGCTGTTCACCTCTCTCGCGGTACGGATCTACTTCGGCCGCGGCGGTCGCTAGCTCACCCCGGGCTCGCCTCGATCGCCGAATCTTTCGGGATGCCTCGTTCATAGGCTGATCCCCCAGAGGCGCTTGGCGACGAGGCCGATGGCGTAGGTGATGCCGACGGCGGCGGCGATGATGACGAGATTCGTGCGGATGCGCTTCTTGACGTCCATGCCGGAGAGAAAGGCCAGCACCACCGAGACCACGATGATCGTGCTCCCCGCCGTCACGAAGGAGGCCAGCGCGTTGCGGGCGCCGAAGACGACCGGGAGGAGGGGAACCAGGGCGCCGGCGAGATAGCTGATGCCCACGACCAGGGCAGCCCCGATGGATCCACCCCTCCCCTCCTCCGGCGCGGCGCTCTCACCCAGGAAGCGCCGCCGCTCGACCTCCGTCTTCTGCACTTCCTTCTCCGAGCTCAAGGCGACGTAGCCGCCGGCCGCCATCGAGAGCGACCCGGCGACGGCCGTCGTGGATCCGGCCACCAGGACGGTCACCGCGTCCCCGAAGGCACCGAAGAACCCGCTGACCGCGCCCAGGATCTCGACCAGGCCGTCGTTCAGGCCGAACAGGAGGTTCCGGATCCGCTCCGGGTTGATCTTGCGCTCGGCCAGACCGGTCACGACCTCGTCCTCGTGCTTGAATTCGTCCTCCAGGACCTCTCGGACCGCCTCCCCCAGGGGGCCTCCCTTGTAGGCCTCCCAGACCGACAGATACTTCCGCACCCCGTAGACCTCGATGGCTTCCAGCACCAGATGCGCCGCCCCCGCCCCGAAGACCCGGCAGATCCCGACGAGGAGCCAGAGCTTGACGCGGCGCCCCAGATCGAGGGCGCTGACTTTGATCCCGAAGAACTCCTGCCAGAAGGCGAAGTGCTTCGTCTCGACCCGGATCAGCTCGTCGAGAATCCTCCGGAGGTTCCCCGTCGAAACGTCCCGGAGCGCCTGGTAGAGCGACAGATCGAAGAGCTCATCCAGGATGAGCCTCAGCGCCAATCCCCGGTCTTTCGCGGGAAGGTCCGGCATGCCGGCAGCGTACCATAATCCGATGTCAATCGGTCCAGCGCGTGCCAGGATGACCAGCCCCGAGTCTCTCCCACGTCTATCATCGGGGTCCAATGACAAATAAATTCGCCATGTTGTGACGAACCCGCTCCTCCGAGATTCAAGGCACAGACTCTGCACAGTCGGTGGCTTCAGGGGGGGAGGTGTCGGCCGATGAAGGCAGGGACTGTAGGCGACAAGCCACGCGTCTTGGTGCTCGGCTCCGAGGCGAGAGCTCGAGAATCCCTCCGCGTGATGCTCCAGCCTTGGTACGAAGTCGCGGCGGCCGAGGGCGGAGAAGCGGCGCTGGAGGCTCTTTCCAACTTCCATCCCGATCTCGTGTTCATTGATATCAAAACGCCTCCCCTCGATGAGACGCCCACCCTGGATGGCCTGGAGCTGCTCAAGGAGGTCAAGAGCCACGACTCGACGATCGAGGCGGTCGTGGTTGCCACACACACCTCACTTGAGATCCTCAGAAAGGCCCTCAAGGAGGGGGCGTTCGAGTATCTGGTCAAGCCTGTTTTCCGGCGGGATCTCGACGGCGTCGCCCGCCGAGCCCTGGCCCGCAGGCGAGGACAACGCGTGGACAGGGAGACTCCCTCCGGAGGGGTCGCCCCGATAGAAGATCGTCGCCGATCCCCGCGGGTGGCGGTCGCTTGGAACGTCACGCTCGAGAATGACGGCGGGGTCCAGTGGGCTGGGGAAATGATTGGCCTCGGCCCGTTCGGCGTGAAAGTGAGAGTGGAGACGGAGGAATCCAGTCTCTCCGAGGGGTCGATCGTTCGACTTCAGTTTTCTCCCCCCGATGGGAAATTCCCCACCCCGATGTCCGTGAAGGGAATGGTGTGGCGAACGGATCCGGATGGCCTGGTCATCGTGTTCCTTGACCTCAACGCCCATGCCTTCCTCCGGATGAAGAGCCTCGTGAAGACGCTCCTGAAAGAGCCCGCCTAGCCCTTAGCGGGCGAGACGCCGCTCGATGCGGGCGATGGCGGCGGCCACGTCGATCGAGCCGGTCAGGACGGGCGCCAGCGGGTCGGGCATCGTCTCGAAGCGCAAAGGAAGCGTCTTGATCGTGAAGCGGGCCGGGTCCAGCTCCGGGGTCACCTCCTCCCACCGGAGGGGGCACGAGGCCGGAGCGCCGGGGAGCGGGCGCGCCGAGAACGGCGCCGCGATGGTCCGGCCGTGGCCGTTCTGCACGAAATCGATGTAGACCTTCCCCTGGCGCAACTTGATCGGCCGGGCGATCGTCGCGATCTCGGACGCGGCCTCCACGCCGAGGAGCGCCAGGAGCCGGGCGAACGTGCGCGCCTCCTCGTGGGTGTAGCGGGCGCCGAGCGGCACCAGGATATGGAGCCCCGTGGCCCCCGAGGTCTTGACGTAGCTCGGCAGGCCGAGCTCGTCGAGAATCCCATGGAGTTCCCGGGCAACTCTCACGACGTCGGCGAACGGGGCACCTTTGGGGTCGAGGTCGAGAATCAGCCAGTCGGGGCGATCGAGGGAGCCGAGCCGGGAGCTCCAGAGGTGGAGCGGGATGGTCCCCAGGTTGACCACGTAGCGGAGCGTCTCCGAGTCGTTGACGATGAAGTAGTCGATCTCACGCTCAGCATCCTTCGAATAGATCCGCTCGGTGCGGACCCACGCCGGGACGAACTCAGGAGCGTCCTTCTGGAAGAAAGACTTCCCCGCGATCCCGTCGGGGTAGCGCGTCAGGACCAGCGGGCGATCCCTCAGGTACGGGAGGAGGATCGGCGCCACCGCCTCGTAGTAGGCGATCAGGTCGCCCTTGGTGTAGCCCTCGGCCGGCCAGAAGATTTTCTTCGGGTTGGTGATCTTGACTTCGGGTCTGGCGGGAGATGAGACTGGCGCCCCTCCCTCACCCTGACCCTCTCCCTCCGTGGGAGGGAGAGGGCACGTTAGGTGGATTGTTGGGGATTCGCGGCGGCAGTCCTCGGGGCGTTTGTCGTCCCGGAGGCCAAGGAAGGCCGGGTGGCGGATCCCACCGTCCTTGGTCCACTCGGTGAAGCGCACCTCACAGACGAGCCGCGGCTCGACCCAGTGGTGCCCGCGTCCCGCCGGAGATCCTACCTCGAACGGAGAAGTGTCCCGACGGAGCGGCTGAAGCCGCTCCCACAAGGCCTTCAGCCCCGCCTGATCGAAGCCGGTGCCAACCTTTGAGACGTAGACGAGGCGCCCGCCCTCGTAGAGCCCCAGGTGGAGCGCCCCGAAGTAGCCGCGCGAGCCCTGGGGAGCGGTGTAGCCTCCGATCACGAACTCCTGGCGCCGCTGGCACTTGATCTTGACCCACTCGCGCGAGCGGCCGCCCGCGTAGAGGCTCCCCACCTTCTTGGCCACGATCCCCTCGAGCCGCTCGGCGGAGGCCGCGTCGAAGAACGCCTCGCCGTGCGCCAGGACGTGGTCGCCGAATCGGACGGGGCCCAGCGGCGGGAGAAAGGACTTGAGCAGTGCCTTCCGCTCCAGCAGCGGGAGGCGGCGGAGATCGTGGCCGTCGAGGGCCGGGCAGTCGAAGAAGATCCCGATCACCGGCACCTGGGCCGCAGCGCGCTCGATGTCCAGGGGGTTCGTGAGCCCCATCCGGGCCTGGAGCCTCTGGAAGCTGGGCTTGCCGCTCTCGTCGAGGGCCACGATCTCGCCGTCGAGAAGGAAACGCTCCACGGGCAGCCTGCGAAGCGCCGCGACCAGCTCGGGATAGCGTCCCCTGATCGCCTGGCCGCTCCGGCCGTAGAGTTCCACGGTATCTCCCGCGCGCGACGCCATTAGCCGGACGCCGTCGTACTTGATCTCGAAGAGCCACTCCTTGCCCGAGAACGGGCGCTCGGCCAGCGTGGCCAGCATGAACGGCTGATTCCGCGGGGAGAGATCGCGCCGGGGCGCTTTGAGGGCGTCGAGGCGGCTCCGGAGCGCCGCGAGCTTGGCGGAAACGTCGCGGATCTCTTCCACGGTGAGGCCCGAGAGGACCGACTGGGGATAGCGATCCGTCAACTCCTCCGGAGCGGCGGCGGCATCGGCCTTCTTGAGGAGGAGCCACTCCTTCTCCTTCTTCGACATCCGGGCGAGCGTCCACCGCCCCCGCATCTTGTAGCCGAAGAACTCGACTTCGAGCTTTCCCCTCGCGAGCTGCTCGAGCGGGTTCCCCTCCTTCGCCGGCCGGTACCACCCGCGGTCCCAGACGATGACGGCGCCGGCCCCGTAGTTGTCGGGTGGGATCACTCCCTCGAAGTCGGCGTACTCGAGCGGGTGATCTTCCACGTGCACGGCGAGGCGCTTCTCCTCGGGGCGGACCGATGGGCCCTTCGGAACGGCCCAGCTCTTCAGCACCCCGTCCATCTCGAGGCGCAGATCGTAGTGGAGGCGCCGGGCCGCGTGCTTTTGGACGACGAACAGCCGCCCCCCCACGGGGCGCCGCCCGCCGAAGGGCTCCGGCGTCCGCTCCGGGTCGCGCTTCTTCCTGTACGCGTCGAGCTGAGGCGCGCGTTCGTCGATCACAAGCCGTGGACCTTTCCCCGCCCCCCTGCCCCAAGCCGTTGAGCCCAACGGTTGCTTGGCCGGCCGGCAAATCTCGTGGTATTGTTCAGTTTACTATGCCGCCTCATTCGATCGGGTCGGGCACGATCTCCTTCGGGCTGGTCTCCATCCCGATCAAGCTCTACACCGCCGCGTCCTCGGGCGGCGTGGCCTTCAACCTGCTCCACGCCAAGTGCGGGAACCGGATCAAGCAGCAGACGTTCTGCCCGGTCTGCAACGAGGTGGTGGAGCGGGCCGGGCTGGTCAAGGGGTACGAGTTCACCAAGGAGCAGTACGTCCGGTTCACCGACGAGGAACTGAAATCACTGGAGGGCGAAACTTCCAGGATCATCGACATCGCCGAGTTCGTGCCGCTCCCCCAGGTGGATCCGATCTACTTCGAGAAGACCTACTACCTCGGGCCGGACAAGGGCGGCGAGAAGGCCTACCGACTCCTGGCCGACGCCATGGCCAAGACCGACCGGGTCGCGCTGGCCAAGTTCGTCATGCGCGGCAAGGAGAGCCTGGTCCTCATCCGGCCGGCCCAACAGGGGCTCATGCTGCACACCATGTATTTCGCCGACGAGGTGAGGGAGTTCGGCGAGATCGACAAGGGACAGTCGGCCAAGATCAAGGAGGGCGAGCTCGAGCTGGCGCTCCGGCTGATCGAGGAGCTCTCCAACCTGGAGTTCAAGCCCGAGCAGTACCAGGACGAGTACCGGCTGCGGGTCCTGGATATGGTGAACCTCAAGGTCGAGGGCAAGGAAGTCACGGCAGTCGGCCCCCAGGTCCAGCGCGCCCAGGTGATCGACCTGATGGAGGCGCTCAAGGAGAGCCTCGCCACGCGCGTCCCGGCGGAGCGGAAGCCTCCCGCCAAGATGCCCAAGCGCGCCGAGGCCGCGCCCGCCAGTCCGGCTGCAGCCTCCGTCAGAAAGGCAACAGGAGGCAAGAAGTAACCGTACGCTCGGCTCTCGGCCGCACTTCCCCGCCGCGCCGATTTCCACTAGAATAGCGGCCGTGAATCCCAGGCTCTGGTCCCGCCTCGCCGCCCTCCTCCTCGTCCCCGCGATCGCTCTGGCGGGCGCAGCCCCGTCTGTGCCGCCAGCCCCTTGGCTCCTGGACCAGGTGAAGATCCTCTCGGCGCCGGAGATGGAGGGGCGCGCCTCGGGCACCGCCGGCGCGGACCGCGCCGCCCGGCACATCGCGCAGGTGTTCAAGGTGGCCGGGCTCCGCCCGTGCTGCGCCGACGCCGCCTACCTCCAGTCATTCGAGGTCGTGACCGGCATCCGGCTCGGCGCGCCGAACAGCTTCGCGCTCCTGGCCCCGGTAGCCCGCGCCTTCGCGCTCGGCCGGGACTTCACCCCCCTGTCCGTGTCCTCCGACGGAAGCGCCGAGGGCGAGGTGGTCTTCGTGGGCTACGGGATCACATCGGAGAACCTCCACTACGACGACTACGCCGGCCTCGACGTGAAGGGAAAGATCGTGCTGGCCATGACCGGGGACCCCGGCGCCGCGGACCCAGGCAGCCCCTTCCGCCAGCCCGACGCCTACCACTACGCGGAGCGGGCCCACAAGATCATCAACGCCCGGCAGCACGGCGCAGGCGCTATCATCCTCGTCACCCAGCCGGGCGCCGAGCGGGAGCGGCTGCCGCCGCTGCGCGGCATCAGCCAGCCGTGGGGCATCCAGGCCCTCTTCGTGACGCGGGCGGCGGCCGAGGCGCTGCTGGCCCCGTCGGGGAAGCAGCTGGCAGCGCTCCGCGAGGGCATCGACCGCGCCGTCACCCCGCAGTCGTTCCCGCTGCCCGGCGTCAGGGTGAAGGTCGAGGTGACGCTCGTCCGCGAGCGCGGCACGACGGCGAATGTCGTGGGGATCCTCCCCGGCACCGACCCGCGGCTCAAGGACGAGAGCATCGTGATCGGCGCCCACTACGACCACCTCGGCCGCGGCGGCGAGAGCTCGCTGGCCCCCGACGAGGTCGGGAAAATCCACTTCGGCGCCGACGACAACGCCTCCGGCACCACGGGCGTCATGGCGCTGGCCCGGGCCTTCGCCGCGCGGGGCGGCCTCCCCCGCACCCTGGTCTTCGTCGGCTTCGCCGGGGAGGAGCTGGGGATCCTCGGCTCGGCCCACTACACCCAGCATCCGGCCGCGCCCCTCGACAAGACGGTCCTCATGCTCAACATGGACATGATCGGGCGCCTCCGGGACGACAAGCTCTACGTGTTCGGCGTGGACAGCGGCACCGGGCTCCGCCAGATGGTGGAAGACGCGGCCAAGGGCCTCCCGCTCAAGCTCCAGCTGCGCGGCGATCCCTTCTCCCCGTCCGACCACACGAACTTTTATACCCGCGAGCGGCCGGTCCTGTTCCTCTTCACGGGCGCCCACTCCGACTACCACAAACCGGCGGATACCTGGGAGAAGATCAACCCGCAGGGCATGGAGACCGTCCTCACCTTCGCGGCGCGGATCCTGGAGCGCGTGGGAAGCGCCGCGCCGCCACCCGCCTACGTGAAGCTCGCGCCCGCTCCGGCGCGCGGGGGCGGCGGCTACGGCCCGTTCTTCGGCGTCGTCCCCGACTTCGGCGAAGGGGAGCGGCCGGGCGTCAGGCTGGGGGGCGTCCGGCCGGGGAGCCCGGCGGACAGGGCCGGCGTCAAGGCGGGAGACATCATCATCCGCTTTGCGGGCCTCGACGTGAAGACGCTCGACGACCTGACCTTCGCCCTCCGCTCCAAGCGGGCGGGAGACAAGGTGGAGGTCATTCTGCTCCGGGACGGGAAGGAAATCTCCACCGAGGCCACGCTGGAGCAGCGCCGGTGATGCGCTGGGCGCTGGATCGCAGGGCGATCCTGAAGCTCGGGCTCGCCGGCGCGGCCGGGGCTCTCATCGAGCTGATCCGGACCACGCGCGTTGCTCGCGCCGCCACACCGGTCGTCCCGGACTCACGCGAGCGCCACCTGGCCAACCTCCGCCAGCTCACCTTCGGCGGCCAGAACGCCGAGGCGTACTTCGATTGGACCGGCGCCCAGCTGATCTTCCAGTCCACGCGTCCCCCCTTCGGCTGCGACCAGATCTTCACCATGCGCGCGGACGGGAGCGAGGTCCGGCTGGTCTCCACCGGCAAGGGGCGCACGACCTGCTCGTTCTTCTTCCCCGACGGCAAGCGCGCGATCTACGCGTCCACCCACCTCGGCGGCCCGGAGTGCCCGCCCCGCCCCGACATGTCCCAGGGGTACGTCTGGCCGATCTACGCGGCCTACGAGATCTTCGCGGTCGATCTTGCCGGGGGAAGCCTCAGGCGGCTGACGGACAACCCGGGGTACGATGCCGAGGGCGCCGTCTCCCCCGATGGAAGCCGGCTCGTCTTCACCTCGCTTCGCGAGGGCGACCTGGACCTCTACGTGATGGACGCCGACGGCGCCAACGTCCGGCGCCTCACGGAGGGGAAGGGGTACGACGGCGGGCCGTTCTTCTCCTGGGATGGCCGCTCCATCGTCTACCGCTCCGCCCACCCGGAGACCCGGCAGGAAATCGAGGAGTACGACGCGCTGCTCAAGCAGTCGCTCGTCCGCCCCCGTCGGCTCGAGATCTTCGTCATGCGTTCGGACGGCACTGGAGCTCGGCAGGTGACGCGGAACGGCGCGGCCAACTTCGCCCCCTTCATGCACCCGAACGGCCAGCAGATCATCTTCTCGTCCAACCTCCACGACCCGACGGGCCGGAGCTTCGCGCTCTACCTCGTCAACGCGGACGGCTCGGGGCTCGAGCGCGTGACCTACGCCGAGTCCTTCGCCTCGTTCCCCATGTTCTCGCGCGACGGTGCCCGCCTCGTGTTCTGCGGAAGCCGCACCGCCCAGGCTCCGCGCGAGATGAACGTCTTCGTCGCCGACTGGGTCGCGTGATGACGGGACCGCGTCACGCGCTCCCCGAAACGCTCGTTGAACTGATGAGCTGGCGGCAGCGCACGACGCCAGACGCGACGTACTTCTCGGTGTTCGGCAACGACATCAGCTACGGCCAGTTCTGGCGGTCGAGCCTCGGCTACGCCGGCGGCCTCGCCCGGGCCGGGGTCGGCCAGGGCGACAAGGTCTGCCTCGTCTTCCCGACTTGCGCCGAGTTCTTCTACACCTTCTTCGGCATCCTGCACCTCGGGGCGGTGCCCGTGCCGATCTACCCGACGCTCGGCATCGACGCCATGGCCAACATCTTTAGAAACTGTGACGCCCGGACTGTGGTCTGCTTTGACTGGTTCAGGGAGAGCGTGGAGGCCTCCCGCGCCGGCGCCGCCAACGTCAAGTCTCTCCTCCTCGCCTCCGATCTGGAAGGAGGCGACGCTCCTCCCGCGCTTCCCACGGCCCGGCCCGAGGATGTGGCGTTCATCCAGTACACCTCGGGCAGCACGAGTCACCCGCGGGGGGTCGTCCTGTCCCACTACAACGTGCTCGCGACCATGGGCTTCATGGCCGACGCCGCCGGCATCACCGCCCGCGACACGGTGGTGAGCTGGCTCCCGCTCTACCACGACATGGGGCTGATCGGCTGCGCCTTCACTCCCCCACTTGTAGGCGCGCGACTGATCCTCCTCCCGCCCGACCTCAGGAACCCCCGCGAGTGGCTGGAGACGCTGACCCGTGAGCGCGCGACGTTCACCGTGTCGCCGGATTTCGGCTACCGCAACTGCGTGAGGAACGTGAAGGACGCCAGCGGACTGGATCTGTCCACCCTCAAGATGGCGCTCTCGGGCGCCGAGCCCGTGCGCCCCAGCACGATCCGGGCCTTCGAGGAGAAGTTCGGGCTGAAGAACATCCTGGCGCCGTGCTACGGCCTGGCCGAGGCCACGCTGGCGGTGGCGATCTGGCCGCGGGGGGAGCCGATCCGGCTCGACCCGTCGGGGCGCTACCTCTCCGTGGGGCGGCCCTGCACGGGCGTCGCGGTCACGATCAGGGAGGACGACGCCGACCTCCCCGCCGGCCGCGAGGGCGAGATCCTGGTCAAGAGCCCCGGCCTGATGCAGGGCTACTACAACAGCCCCCAGCTGACGCGCGAGGTGCTGACGCCAGACGGCTGGCTCCGCACGGGCGACCTCGGCTTCCTCGACGCCCAGGGATATCTCTACATCACCGGCCGCATCAAGGACGTCATCATCGTGGGCGGGGAGAACATCCACCCCGCCGACGTCGAGGAGCTGGTGGACGAGGTGGCCGGCGTCCGCTACTCGGCGGCCGTCGGGATCGACAGCGAGCGGCTCGGCACCCAGCGCCTCTACGTGGTCGCCGAGGTGCGCGACACGGAGGCGGACCACGAGGGCTTCTCCCACCTGGCGCGCGACATCGTCCAGCGGGTCCGCCTGGGCCGAGGGCACCGCCCGGCGCGCGTGCTCCTCGTGAAGCCCCAGGCCATCCCAAAGACCTCCAGCGGCAAGATCCAGCGCTCGCGCCTGGCCCAGATGATCGCCGGGGGCGAGTTCCGAGACCAAGTGCTCCACGCGACGGGGCTTCACAAGGAATAACCCCCGGAGGGGACCATGGAATTCGGCTGCCATCTGCCCATGTTCGGCCCCATCGCCACGCGCCACAACGTCCTCACCTTCGCCCGGCGGATGGAAGCCCTGGGCTACGATTCCCTCTGGGCCAGCGACCACATCGTCCTTCCGTACACGATCCGCTCGCGCTATCCGTACAGTGAGACCGGCCAGTTCCCGCTCCCCGCGAACGCCAACTTCCTCGAGCCATTCGTCACGCTCGCGCTGGTGGCCGGCGTCACCGAGCGGGTCAAGCTCGGCACGACGATCCTGGTCCTCCCTCACCGCCACCCGGTCCTCGCCGCCAAGATGGCCGCCAATCTGGACCACCTCTCCAACGGGCGAATGATCCTGGGGGTAGGCGTGGGCTGGATGGAGGAGGAGATCACGCTGCTGGGCGCGCCGTTTGCCAAGCGCGGGGCATGGAGCGACGAGGCGATCAAGATCATGAGAGTGTGCTGGAGCCAGGAGAAGGCGTCGTACAAGGGGCAGTTCTTCTCCTTTGACGAGATCGGCTGCTTCCCTCAGCCCGTCAGGAAAAACATCCCCATCTTGATCGGCGGCCACACACCCCGAGCCTTGCGGCGGGTGGCGGAGCTCGGGGACGGCTGGCACGCCGCCTTCCCCGCCCCGGACAAGCTGGAGGAAGGGCTCCGAGTTCTGCGCGAGGAGTGCAAGAAGGCCGGCCGCCGCTTCGAGGATGTGGCGATCACTCTCCGGGTCGGCGTCGCGATCCGGAAGGAAAAATCCGCCGACCGGCGGCCCATGACGGGGACGCCGGAGGAGATCGTCTCTCACATCCGCCGCTACAAGGCCCTCGGCGTGACGACGCTCCTCCTCGAATCCCGCCAGCGCGACCTGGACGACATGATCCAGATCCACGAGACCATCGCCCGCGACATCCGCCCCGCGGTGTAAGACATGAACATCTCGGAATACGATCTGACGGGGAAGGTGGTCTTCGTGACTGGCGCGGGCCGGGGGATCGGGAAGGGGATCGCCCAGGTCCTCGCCGAGGCCGGGGCGGACGTCATCATCAACGCCCTGACGTCCCGGTACGTGGAAGGGCTGGCGGCCGATATCGGGAAGGCCACGGGCCGCCGCGTCGTGCCGCTGGTGGCCGACGTGACCAAGGCCGACGAAGTGGAGCGCGCCATCGCGCGGATCGTCGGGGAGTTCGGCGCCCTTCACATCCTGGTCAACAACCTCGGCGACGCCATCCGGAAGCCGCTCGTGCAGCTGACGGACGAGGAGCTCCGCACCGTCCTCGACCTGAACTTCACGGCGACGGTGCTGTGCAGTCGCGCCGCCGGGCCCCACATGCTCGCCCGGCGCTCCGGAAAGGTCATCAACATCACCTCCTTCGCGGCCGTGAAGGGGGCCCCCAATCTCACGATCTATGCGGCTGCAAAAGCGGCGCTGGTGGGATTCACGCGGGCGCTCGCGCTCGAGTGGGCGCCCTACGGCGTCCAGGTCAACGGGATTGGCCCGGGCCTGTTCCCCGATCCGGTGACCGTGGGCGACGCGGCGTACCGGCAGCGAGTGGAGGATGCGAAGCGCACAGTCCCGCTCGGGCGCGAGGGGAGGCTCCGCGAGGTGGGGCTCCTGGCCCTCTATCTGGCGTCTTCCGCGTCGGACTACATGACCGGCCAGACCATCTATCTGGACGGTGGCCTGACACTGTGAGAGGAGAGATTATGGGAGAGACGATCACGCTCACCGCAGAGGACCGCCACCAGCTCGCCGCCTACCGGGTCGCGCCGGCCGGCACGCCACGCGGCGGCCTGGTCGTGGTCCAGGAAATCTTCGGCGTCAACTCACACATCCAGAAAGTCTGTGACGGCTTCGCCGCCGACGGCTACGTCGCCCTGGCCCCCGCGCTGTTCGACCGGGTCGAGCGGGGCTTCGCCATCGGGTATAGCCCGGAGGACATCGAGCGAGGGCGCTCGGTCAGGGGGAAGATCGATCTCAACGACATGGTGAAAGACGTGCGCGCGGCGGCGCGGGCCCTGGCAGTTGGCGGGACAAAGGTCGGGGTCGTCGGCTACTGCCTCGGAGGCACGCTCGCCTGGCTCGCCGCAACGCGGATCGACGGCATCGCCTGCGCGGTCGGCTACTACGGCGGCGGCATCGCGGATCACGCCAGCGAGCAGCCCCGCTGCCCAGTGCTGCTCCACTTCGGCGAGACGGACCAGTCGATCCCCCCCGAACACCACGCCGGTATCAGGGCCGCCCACCCGAAACTGCCAATGCACATCTACCCGGCCGGGCACGGCTTCAACTGTGACCAGCGCGCGAGTTACCACGCGCCAAGCGCGGCCCTCGCGCGGCAGCGGACGCTCGACTTCCTGCGGACGCACATCGGCTGAGGGGCCCGCGCTACAGGAAGCGAACCTTGGTGACTGCCGCGCGTACCACGAACACTCTCAGGTTATTGCTCTTCGGATCTGCGGGAATGAAGAAAAAGGCCGGACGCGTCCGGTCGTAGCCCACGGTCGATCCCACCAGCACCTCGCCATCTTTGAACGTCACTTGGACCTTCCGACCAGGAGGCCGTTCCCCCTCCAAAAAGTTTTTCCGTTCATTGTATGAGGGGTCCCCGGCAAAATCTCGCACGAAGAACACGGCCTTCAGGTCCTGCACCGACACCTCAGTCGCCTCGTTGGAGAACAAGAAGCCGGCAACTGATGGCAAGACATGAAAGTGTGGCTTATCGGGGTAGAAGTCGTGGCTGTAGCCTTTGATGATCCGGCCATCTGCGTAACGGACGACCATCTTGCCGCGCTCTAACTGATCGGAGGAGAGTTCCTCGACGTGGGAGTGCGGATCGGCCGAGGATGCTTGGCGAAGAACCGTCGCCGCTGCCGGTGGCCTGGCCGGCCATGCGACCTTGGGAGTCATCGGCGGGGAGGACGATCCGATGACCGGGTTCGGCGTCGTGAGGGGCTTCGGCGCCGATGGTTCGTGACGAACTGGCTTCCGCCGTCGCCGGCGCTTGCGACTTACTGGAACTCCGAAGACTTCAATCGCGCCTCCGGTGAAGAACAGCGCCGCGAGCAGGGCTACCCCCAGAAGGAGAGCGTCCTCTGGCCTCATCACTTGTCCTCTCTGACCCCCAAAACCTTTCTGCCTTATACCAAGGAGCAATGGGGATGCCAGGCCCTACCGATCCTCTCCATTGAGGGGCTAATATCCTGTCCTCGTTGAGAAAGTCCTCCCTATGGGATGGATAACCCAGCTAATTGATGCTCGTCGGATAGCCAAGATGGCACCAATTAAGGTCGGACGCAGAAGCCCTGGGCCTCGATCCCCAGGGCCGTGTTGAACTTGCTCCGGAAGTTCTCCAGGGCGGCGGTGGCTGCCAGCTCGACCGTTTCCGCTTCGGAAAAATGCCGCCGCACCCGCGCGAACAGCTCGTCGTCCACCTTCTCCCCTGTGATCGTCATCCGCTCGGCAAACTCCAGCGCCACCCGCTCCCGCTCGTCGAAGAGGGGACTCTCTCTGAACCGCGGGACCTCCTGGATCTTCTCGACCGCCGCCCCCGCCTGCATCCCCCGGGATGCGTTGATGTCAATTCAGAAGGGGCAGCCGTTGATCAGCGCCACGCGGAGGTACACGATCGCGCGCAGCTGGGGATCGAGAAGTCCCGAGCGCTCGATCGCGGCCGACAGCTGCTTGGCGGCCTTGAGAATGGGCGGGCAGTGGGCGAAGACCTTGGTGGTGTTGAAGAGAGACCCGAAGGCCTCCCGCTCCTTGGCGAAGATCTCCTTGAGGACCGGGTCCCCCCCGTCGTGCTCGATCTCCCTCACTCGCGGCATCGCTCCCTCCTCGCTCACTTGGCGTTGTGAAAGATGACTCCCAGACTGTAGCGCGTTCCCGAGAACACGCGGCTGACCCCGTGCCGCAGGTTCGCGCGGTAATGGCCGCGGGCGCCGGCCACGGGGCGGTGGCGCGTGGCGAAGATCACGGCCTCTCCCTGCTCCAGGGGCACGACCTCGCCGCGGGACTGGGCCCGCGGCCGCTGCTCCACCAGGAGGAATTCGCCGCCCTCGAAGTCGGCGCCGCGGCGGCTCAGCAGACAGGTCAGCTGGAGCGGGAATACCACGTCCCCGTAGAGATCCTGGTGGAGGCAGTTGTACCCGCCCGCCTCGTACCGCAGCAGGAGGGGCGTGGGCTTCCTCTGGCCGCTCCGGGCGCATCGGGTCAAGAAGCCTTTCAAATCGGGCGGGAACCGCTCCCTGGAGCCGAGGGCCTCCACGAAGCGACCGGCGATCGGGGCCAGGAACGGGTAAGCGTGAACCCGCAGAGACTCCACTACCGCCGGCAGCGGCACGGCGAAGTACTGGTACTCGCCCACCCCGAAACGGTACCGCGCCATGTCAACGCGGCTCCTGAAGCGGCCGTCGTCCCCGTACAGCGCGACCAGCTCGGCGCATTCCTCGGGGGTCAGGAGGAGCGGCGTCTTCGCGTACCCGTGCTCCCAGAGCGAGCCCTCGATGGCCTTCCAGTCGAGGCGCGCTAGCCGCTCCTCGATCCCCGTCATGCCGCCGCCGCGGGCCGGCAGACCTTGCACGGGCGGTAGCCGACCGAGCGGGCGTCCGCCACGGAAGCGAAGACGACGCGGTTCTCGGGCCTCATGTGACGGCCGTGGACGCACCCGACGCGGCACACGATGCGCGTCGTGGCGCACCCTTCCAGCACCGGCGTGCTTCGCTCGAGGGCGAGGAGCCGGTCTTTCACCGGGGTGCCGAAGAGGTAGCCCCCCACGCCGCCGTCGCTCCGGAGCACCCGGTGGCACGGCACGATGAGCGGCACCGGGTTTCGCCCCAGCGCCGTCCCCACCGCCCGGACGGCCCGCGGGTGGCGGATGCGCTCGGCGACCCACGCGTAGGCGCGCACCTCGCCGAAGGGGATGCGCCTAGCGACTTCGAGCACCCGGCGCTGGAAGGCGGGCACTCCCGACAGGTCCACGGGCACCGCGAAGAAGGTCCGCTTGCCCTGCAGGTACTCCGCGAGCTCCACCCGGGCCTGCTCCACCAGGCGCCGCGCCTTCGCGCTCGGGGGCGGCGCCAGGCGCTCGGCCCGGACCAGGCACACGCCCCGGTCGGTGGCGGCGATCTCGATCTCGTCCAGGAGCCGCCCGACCTCGCGTTCGGCATCGTGCGCTCGCCTCACGATCCGGGAGGCGAGCTCCGCCGGAGCGGGTTCCACGCTGAAGTGAGCCGCGAGCAGATCATCCACACGATCCATAGTTTTCTCCCTTCACCTGGGGCGGGCACCCCGGGCTGTCGCCACGCCCGCCCCCGCCGGAATCTTGCGTTTTTTGAATTCTCGTGCCCGATCTCCGCCGCCGTCCTCACGCACCGGCCATCACCTTCCGCTCATCTGAGCGCCTTGCGCAGAATCGATTTCCCCCGGGCCAGCTGGCTCTTCACGGTATTGATGGAGATCCCCCGGATCTTCGCCAGCTCGCCGTAGGAGAGCCCGTCCACGTACCGGAGGGCCAGGAGCAGCCGCGCCTCCGTCGGCACCTTTTCCAGGGCGCGCCTCAGATCCAGGTGCTGCCCCGGTTTCTCGACGATCGCCCCAGCGTCGGGCGCCTCCACGGGGAACCCGACGGTCTTTCGCCGCCTCAGCTCGTCCACGCAGACGTTGGTCAGGACCCGGTAGAGCCACGTCGACACCTGCCAGCGCGCGTCGTAGGTGTCCGACCTCAGGTAGCAGTTCAGGAACGCCCGCTGGATGGCGTCCTCGGCGTCGGCCCGGTTCCCCAGGAGGCGATGGGCCACGGTGAAGAGGCGGTCCTGGTAGCGGCCGACCAGCTCGCCGAACGCCGACTCGTCGCCGCGGGCGACGCGCTCGATCAGCCCGCGGTCGTCAGGCGCCAAGGGAGGCCTCGAGGCTGCGGCGCGCCGCGTCGGGCAACGGGGTCGGGCGCTCCTGCTCGTCGATCCACACCTGGGCCGACTCCCCCTCCGCCACCAGGACGCCGTCGGCCTCGCGCCGGACCTCGTAGGCCAGGGAAAAACTTCGCTGCCTGACCTCGCGCGTCCTCACCGTCACCAGGAGGGTGTCGCCGTAGTAGGCCGGCGCCTTGTACCGGCAGGCGGTCTCGGCGATAGCGATGGAGTGGCGGGGGCCGTCCCCCGGGGCGTAGGTCGGCAGAAAGCCCAGCCGCGCGATGTGCGCGAGCCGGGCTTGCTCGAAGTACTGAAAAAACACCGCGTTATTGACGTGGCGCTGGCCGTCCAGGTCCGTGGAGCGCACCGCGATGGGGAAGACGGTTTCCATACGGATCTCTCGCTAGGTTATACGATGGACGCCGGCGAAGTGGGTGGACACCCCCCCTCACCTTTATCCTCTCCCCCGATGGGGGAGAGGGCAGGGTGAGGGGGCTAGAGCTTGA
The DNA here is from genome assembly GCA_001443385.1 of Candidatus Rokubacteria bacterium CSP1-6. Classification (GTDB taxonomy): domain Bacteria; phylum Methylomirabilota; class Methylomirabilia; order Rokubacteriales; family CSP1-6; genus CSP1-6. The sequence goes on along the minus strand of LDXP01000046.1, from coordinate 3,560 downwards.
CGCCGGCCTTGTTCCAATCGTCCAGGAACTTCTTGAGCCCGATGTCGGTGAGCGGGTGCTTCGTGAGCTGCTCCAGGACGGCAAACGGAATGGTGGCGACGTGGGCCCCCGCCAGGGCGGCGTCGACCACGTGAAGAGGATTCCGGATGGAAGCAGCCAGCACTTGAGTCTTGAACCCGTAATTGGCGTAGATCGAGAGGATCTGGCGGATCAGATCCATCCCGACGTGGGAGATGTCGTCCAGCCGGCCCAGGAAGGGGCTGATGTACGTCGCCCCGGCCTTCGCCGACAGGAGCGCCTGGCTCGCCGAGAAGCAGAGCGTCTGGTTGACCTTGATTCCTTCACCGGTCAGGCGCTTGACGGCCTTCAGCCCATCCTTGGTGAGCGGGCACTTGACTACGACGTTGGGGGCGATCTGGGCCAGCTCCTTGCCCTCTTTGACCATGCCCTCGAAGTCCGTCGCCACCACCTCGAGACTGACCGGGCCGGGGACGATGGAGCAGATCTCCTCCACGAGGGGCCGGAAGGGCCGCTTTTCCTTGGCGATCAGGGACGGGTTGGTAGTGCAGCCGTCCAGGATCCCCATGGCCACGCCTTCCTTGAGCTCGCTCACGCTGGCCGTGTCCAGGAAGATTTTCATGCGCTACGCCTCCTCTATACGGACGGCGGTGCCCGAGCGGACTTTCTTGAAGGCCTTCGGATCGCCGATGAGCCGGCCGAAGACGTTGACGGGGCTGGCGGGACGGATCTCCTCCCCCTGGCTGGCCGGCGTCGGGCCGAAGAAGACGCAGAACGCGCTGCCGGGCGGCCAGTAGCCGAGGTCCCCCATCGCCACCACGTCCTTGGGGAACTCTTCCTTGAGGTGGACGGGGATGGCGAAGTAGATCTCGTCTCCCCAGGTCTCGGCTTTCGCGGTGAGCGGGAGGGCGTCCCAGATGGCCTGAGCGGTCTTGGAGCCGTCCAGCCGCGCTTCGGCCGAAACCGACCCCGCCGTGATCCGGATCTTCCGTTCCGCCATCCTGCTGCCAGCGTAGCCGCAGGGGCGGACCCTGTCAAGAAATCAGCGCTTGGGCGGTGCTTGATCTCTCCCGCCATCCCACACGAGCGCGCCACCCGACGCGACATACTGGTCGGTTGTCGGCCCGGGATGCGGGAGGACTACCTTGTGAACCCTCTGTCGCCGCCAGCGTTGGTAGGCGAGTTCTCCCTTCAGCCACCGTGAGCCGCGCACACCGAGCCAGACCAGCAACCCGCAGGCACCAGCCCCCGCAGCGACCAGGCGCGCCTTATTGAGGGCATTGTTCCCGTTGCGCTGTGCCATCACTGCCGCACCGCGAGGGCAATGATGAGGGCGGAGAGAAGAAAGCAGGCGAAGAGAATCAAGGCGTCGCGGAGGTCTTCCAGGTCACGTGATGTCCCGAGAGATCCCATGGCAATGCCTGTTCATATTGACGCATCATCCGTGCCAGTACTGTTCAGCAATCAATCCAGGCACATACGAGATCGACCTGTTATCGGGATTTCCATTCCTGTGTAACAGAATACCCAGTTTGCCGAGGACGATTCAGAGGGGTCAGGCGAAGACCGTCGCGAGTTTCCGCGTGGGGAACACGGCTATCACGCCACCTAGCCGGATCATGGTGAGGATCGCGAGCAACTCTCCGCACATCGCGCAGATGCGCAGCTCGCCTCCGGCCCCGCGGGCTCGTGTCGCGGCCGTCGCCAATTCGCCCCAGACGACGCTATCAACGTAGGCCACACGCTCCATGTCCACGACGAGCCGGGTATTCCCCTTGGCGAGGAGATCTTCGAGTGTTCGTTTCAACTCGGCCCCCGATGCCGCATTCAAGTCCCCATCGGGAACCACGACGGCGGCCCGATCCGTGGGCATGACTTCGACATTCATTCCTGGAATGCCCGACGGCGCTGAGCCCAGCAGCGTCCCGGCCGTTTGCATCACCGGGGTTCCTTTTTCTTTTTCGGCGTTCTGGATTCTTTGGCTTCGAGCTGCTCGAGGAACTCCTTCCACGGTCCGCAAAGCCTATCTTTGCTGGGAAGCTGAAGAGTTTCGAGCCCGAGTCGCTCAAGCAACGCCCGCCAATGGTCTTTTTCAGAATTGTCGTCTCGATCGTCCCCCTGCATGATGAACGCCCCCTCCCTTGGAAGGTCTAGCGTCATGTAGAGCAATGGTGATGCCACACGGGTACCTTCGAAAAGTCCCCATTTATCAAGGAGCTTCAGGGGATCGGGCTGGAAGACATCTAGGCGCGGAAGGACAAATCACGGCACGGTGTGACAAGCTGTGTCAGCGCCCGCGGCGGCTCCGGTAGGCGGCAAGGCGCTCTTCGACGGCGGCGCGTAACGGAATGGCGGCCACGCCAATCCCCTCCACGCTGAGCGCCGCCGCGCAGGCGGCGAACTGGGCGGCCTCCCAGGGATTTCCGTGACGCTGGTAGTCGATGAGAAAGGCGGCGGCGAAGACGTCCCCGGCCCCGGTCTGATCCACCTCGTCGGCCGGCTCCGCCTCGATGAAATAGCGCTCACCGCTGACGAAGAGGTGGGCGCCGCAGCTCCCGACCGTGATGACCCCGATCGGGATCTCCTGGAACCACTCCACGACTTCCTCCTCGAAGGGGCCCACGTCCTCTTCGCTCAGGAAGAGCGCCTGGACGTGGGGGAGCACCAGGGCGGCGTCCTCCCACAGGGCGGGACCGATCACGCCGCCGGCGCCCCGCGCGCGGAGCCAGCCCTGGGCCGCGGCCCCGACTGCCCCCTCGGTGAATTCGGCCGCCAGGTACGGGTCCACCTCGTTGGCGTCTGGGCCGAGCAGGGCGAACTCCGCCGACTTGAACGAAGCGGGCAGGTGGCCGATCTCGAGGTCCTCGGCCCGGCCCAGCAGGGTCAGCCGGCGCCCCTCCCGGCTGCTCTCGTGCCTGAACATGGTGGTCCTCGGCGAGGGAACGTGCGCCACCTCGAGGTCCGGGGGAAAGAGGCTCCGGGGAAAGTCGGGGCCGAAGCTCGTCAGGATCCCGACGGAGCAGCCGAGGCGGTGGGCGGTAAGCGCCGCGTAGAGGGCCGTGCCGCCGGGCCGGACGTCCTCACCGAAGCGGTCGAGCGTCACGTGCCCCACGGCGACGAACTGGGGCGTCACTCTGCGTCCGGCGGCTCGGCGAGAAAAGCCTCGAGCCGCGCCGGGTTGTTAATTCGCAGCTTCTCCTCAACGGCACTCCGCACGTGGGCGAGGACGTGCTGCCGCCACGGGCCGGCATCGGCCAAGCCCTGCCGGATCCGCTCGCACAATTCTCGGTTGGCCTCGAGAACGCACCGCCGCAGCAGCGCGGGGTCGCCGGGCGGATCCGTTCGGGAACGCCCCAGAAGCTCCTGCAGGGCGCCGAGCTCGGCGCGCAGCCTCCCCGCCTCGTCCGGCACCTCGCGCTCGAGCATGCGGAGCGCATTGATCGCGATGAGCGTCTGGTACTTCAAGCGCGCATCGGTGAGGCTCGGAAGAATCTCCTGCTCGAGCAGGTCGCGGAGCGCCTGGAGCAGCTCGAGTGCCGTCG
>LDXP01000045.1 GCA_001443385.1 Candidatus Rokubacteria bacterium CSP1-6 | reverse complement strand
GAAGAGCCTCGGGGGCGTACTCCTGCACCTCGTCCAGCGCGAGGATCTCTGAAAGAAAACGGGGTCGCGGATCGGTCCGCAACCCCGCATGATTCCTTGGTGGAGCTGAGGGGATTCGAACCCCTGACCCCAAGACTGCCAGCCTTGTGCTCTCCCAGCTGAGCTACAGCCCCACCGCGTCGGCTACCTTACCGGGCAGGGGTGGATTTGTCAAGGATTGGCCGCAACTTGCGGGCGTGCGGGGGGTTGGTCCAGGGGCGTCAGGACAAGCTGTGATCTGGAGGAGATCCGAGTGGTGCCGGGGAGGGGATTCGAACCCCTACGCCCTCGCGGGCACCGCGTTTTGAGCGCGGCGAGTCTACCAGTTTCTCCACCCCGGCTCTTTTCCGTTCGGCGGACCTTGAGGCAGTGATTGGTATAGTACAGCCAGGCGAATCGTACAGCCAGCCGACCCTTGGCCTTCCAACGGGACGCTTGCGAATGTGTCCCAGCGGCTTGAGAAACGGTTCCGCCTTTGCGCGTTTCCGGGCCAGGCACGGGACCGTTGGGGAATAGTAGATCCAGCGGAGCAGTTCCATCGATTCGCGCTTGGCGTAGCAGAGCCGCCATAGGGGATGGCGGCCCCACGCCGTGCTCACAGTGATCGCGCCCATAATGCCAAGCAACCGGTACGTTGTGCTGTGCACCCACTCCAGAAAGGGCTGGCTGGCCGAGACGAGTTTGACGTATAGCCGGTCGTAGACGTACCGGTGGTTCTTGGCGGCGTGATACCGATCGATGTACACCGTGATTGATCCGTCACCGTCGATACAGCCCCGGAGGAAATCTGGGAAGCATTTGTCTGGCACGCGAAGGGAGCCAAGCCGGAAGGTCTTCGCCGGCATCAGTCCAATGCTCAGCAACCACCGATAGAAGAGCCGATCGGTCCATTGAAGCCGATGGTAGAGCTGCCCCCGGCCGTTCGCGACTCTGCCGATCGGAGTCGTGAGGTCGAGGCAGGATCGCGCGGTCTCGAGCAGGTCGATATCCTTCGACGTGATGCTCAGCGACCGACCATTTCCGGACAGGTTTCCATCCGCCGTGAGCAGCCCGACGGCCCACGCCAACTCCGGTGCCCACTCGGGTTGGTCGTGTGTGCATCTAGACCCAACGCGTCGAGCGCCCGGCACGGGTCCTCGCGGCCGTCTTGTGATGCCGAGCTCGGCCATCAGCCGTCGGATCGTGGTCGGGGCGGAGCCAAGGCGCTGCGATATTTGCTCGATTGTCAACCGACGGTCGACGTAGAGTTCGCCTAGCTCATCGGCAGCGATCGTCAGGGGGGCACGCACGGGGGATCTCCGCTTCAACGCTAAGGCGTGGCAGACGGCGCGTCAATGTCTTGGTTTGTAGACGCCCTAAGACACCCGCGCGCCGAGTGCCCCGTCAAGCGCGCCTAACAAGGCCGTAGGGGTTCGACTGCCCCTCGCGGCACCAGTCATTTCCTCAGTGACTCTCGCACTCCGGGCGGAGGAGGCGGAAGTGGTTCCGGCTTGCGATGTGGGCCGGGCAGAGTGCCCGGTGACATCCCTGGAAGCGCACGGCGCCCCGCGCCGAGCACCAGTGACACAGCACGAGGGCCCACCGGAGCTGGAGTGTGTTCACCCCGGCGCGTTCCAGCCCGGAATGGATGAACTTCAGCGGCGCGTGGTCTCGGTGCGCCCCGGCCCAGAGCGCGATGGCGATGGCGGCAAGCGTGATCAGCGTGTTTTGCCACGAGACGAGATTCCATGCGCACCCGCAACTGACGGAGATGTTCGAGAAGGGTAAGAGAGGCCACAATTCCCACCCCGGCGCGGAACCGAAGTAGTCGCCCACCAAGTGTGAGAGGAAGGCCGAGAAGACAAGCGTCAATGGAAGCAGCCGGACGCCGACCCAGCGGATCTCCAACCCCGAGTCTAGCACTCCGCACTACTGCTCTAGCGCATTCGTCCTACTTGGGTTGCGCCTTCCGGTGCTGAGACCGCTGTGCTATAGTGTGAAATGGTTCCCAAGCGTCCTCAGGGGTAACCAATGTCCGACTACGTTCCGGTGCTGATCTATGCCGCGTTCATCCTCGCGTTCGCGGTCCTTTCTCTCGGCGTGGCCGCCCTGCTCAGGCCGAGCCGCCCCTACGACGCCAAGCTGCAGAACTATGAATGCGGCGCCGAGCCCATCGGGGAGGCGTGGGTCCAGTTCCCCGTCGGGTTCTACCTCGTCGCGTTGGTGTTCCTCCTCTTCGACGTCCTCGCGGTCTTCCTCTTCCCCTGGGCGCTGACCCTGCGCGGCCTGGGGCTCGCGGCCTTCTGGGCCATGGCGCTGTTCCTCGGCATCCTCTCTCTCGGCTGGCTGTACGCGTACACAGAAGGGATGCTCGATTGGAAGTGAAGCCGCCGGCCCCGCAGATCCCGGCGCCGGTCTGGAGCGAGTTCAAGGACCTCCAGGAGTGGGAGAAGCTCCACCAGGAGCGGCCGGAAGGCGACAAGGCCTCCGGCCTCGTCGAATCCCTCTTCGACACGATCGAGCACTTTCCCGGCGGGTGGCTTGCCGTCACCTCGACGGAGAAGCTCTTCAACTGGGCGCGCAAGTCCTCCATCTGGCCCGTGACCTTCGGCCTGGCGTGCTGCGCCATCGAGATGATGGCCACCTTCGCATCGCGCTTCGACGTGGAGCGCTTCGGCATGGTGACGTGGGCCTCGCCCCGCCACTCGGACCTGATGATCGTGTCGGGCACCGTCACGATCAAGATGGCGCCCATGCTCAAGCGCATCTACGATCAGATGCCCGACCCCAAGTGGGTGATCTCGATGGGCTCCTGCGCCAACTCGGGCGGTCCCTTCCGCCACGGCTATCACGTGGTGAAGGGCGTGGACCGGGTGGTGCCGGTGGACGTGTACGTGCCGGGCTGCCCGCCGACGCCCGAGTCGCTGATGTTCGGGATCCTGAAGCTCCAGGACCAGGTCGCTGCGTTCCAGAAGACCAGGAAGCGCGCCCAACCCGCCCTCCACAGCGACTAGCCCTGTGACCCCCGACCGCGCGATCTCCCTGATCCAGGAGCGGTTTGGCCTCCAGGCCGCCGGCGAAGGCCGGTCTCTCACCGTCGAGCAGCTCCCCGTCGAGCGCTGGGAGGAGTTCTTCGGCTTCGCCAAGGATACGCTGGGCTGCCGCTTCTTCTCGTTCCTCACAGCGGTGGACTGGAAGGAGCAGGGGCTCGAGGTCGTCTGCCGCGTCGAGAATCTCGACGCCGGCGTGGGGATTCTGGCCAAGTGCCGGCTCGGGGCCGACCCCCGCTGTCCGACGCTCACACGTCTGTACCGGGGCGCCGACTGGATGGAGCGTGAGTGCTACGACATGTTCGGCGTGCGCTTCGACGGCCACCCCGACCTGCGCCGCATCCTGCTGGCCCAGGACTGGGAGGGCCACCCGCTCCGGAAGGACTACGCGGTGGACACCCCCCACGCTCCGTATCGTTAGGAGACCGTCATGATTTACGAGCTCAGGACCTACACGCTGATCCCCGGGAAGCAGGCCGAGTATCTCCAGCTCTCGCGCGACATCGGCCGCAAAGTGCGCGGCGACAAGTACGGCAAGTTCGAAGGCGCCTGGACGACGGAGTTCGGGACGCTGAACCAGTACGTCCACCTCTGGAGCTTTGCGGATCTCAACGAGCGGGAGCGGCTGCGCCAGGCGCTCGCGAAGGACGACGCGTGGACGAAGGAGTACCTCCCCAAGATCCGACCCCTGATGCTCGCGCAAGAGAACAAGATCCTGTACGCGGTTGATGGCGTTCCGTTCACGGCGCCGATCGGGGGTGACCGGCACGTCTACGAGCTCAGAACGTACCGGACCCCCGTGGGCAAGGTTCCGGAATGGCTCGGCCACTTCAAGGGGGTCCTGCCGACTCGGGAGAAGTACTCGAAGATCGTTGGTCTCTGGACGACAGACATCGCGCAGCTCAACCAGATCGTCCATCTCTGGGCGTACAACGACCTGAATCACCGCGCCGAGGTGCGCGCGAAGGTGATGCAGGAGCCAGCGTGGAAGGAGTTCCTCGCGAAAGGCAACCCGCTGCTCGTGGAGATGCAGTCGATCGTCCTGACCCCGGCGGAGACCTCACCGCTCAGGTAAGCCTTATGCCCGATCTGGAAGCCCGCAGGGTCATCGAGCTCGGCTACGGGGGGAACGAGCGCCTCGTGATGAACATGGGGCCTCAGCACCCATCCGCCCACGGCGTCTTCCGGATGATCTTGACCCTCGAGGGCGAAACCATCGCGGCCCTGGACTCGGTGATCGGCTACCTTCACCGCTGCCACGAGAAACTCGGCGAGACGCTCACCTACGCCCAGTACCCGTCCATCGCGTCCAAGACGGACTACGTGGCGGCGATGACCTCGGAGCTGACCTACGTCATGGCGGCGGAGAGGATCGGGAAGATCGAGGTTCCCAAGCGGGCGCAGTACCTCCGCGTCCTCGTGGCCGAGCTCCAGCGGATCGCCTCGCATTGCCTCTGGCTCGGCACCTGGTGCCTGGACATGGGCGGCGCCCTCGGGGGCGGCGCCACCGTCTTCCTCTACTGCTTCCGCGAGCGGGAGCTGGTCCTGGACCTCTTCGAGGCGCTGACGGGCGCCCGCCTCCTCTACGGCTTTCACCAGGTTGGGGGCACGCGCTATGACCTGCCGGAGGGCTGGGCCCAGCGCTGCCGCGACACGGTGGCCCTCATCGACCGGCGGCTCGACGAGTACGAGGACATGCTGGAGTCGAACACGCCCTTCCTGATCCGCTCCCAGGGGGTCGGGGTGGTTTCCAGGGAGCTCGCTCAGGAAGTCGGCATCGCCGGGCCGCTCCTCCGGGGCTCAGGGGTGGACTTCGACATCCGGCGCGACGACCCGTACTCCTCCTACGGAGACTTCGACTTCAAGATTCCCGTGGAGACGGGGGGGGACTGCTACGCGCGCTACCGCGTCCGGATGCAGGAGTTCAGGGAGTCCATCCGGATCGTCCGTCAGGTGCTGGACGGGCTGCCGGAGGGGCCCATCTCCTCCAAGCCCGCGCTCAAGTCCGTCGGGCAGGTGAGGATCCCGAAGGGCGAGACCTACGCCCGGGTGGAAGGGCCGCGGGGCGAGGTGGGGTGCTACCTGATCGCCGACGGCGGCCCGAAGCCGTACCGGATGAAGTGGCGCGGGGCGTCCTTCTCGAACCTCGCGATCCTTCCCCACATCGTGCCCGGCCACAAGGTGGCCGACGTGGTCGCCATCATGGGGTCGGTAGACCCGGTCTTCGGCGAGGTGGATCGCTGATGCGGGACGTCATCGCCGCCTTTATTCTCCTCAACGCGGTCGTGCTCATCGTCACGTACCTCACCTACGTCGAGCGCAAGTTTGCCGCCCGGATGCAGTCGCGGATCGGGCCCTACCGTGTGGGGCGCCCCCACGGCTGGCTCCAGCCCATCGCCGATGCGATCAAGCTCCTGATCAAGGAGGACATCGTTCCGGCGCTGGCCGACCGGCCCGTTTACAACCTGGCGCCCATCGTGTTCCTGATCCCCTCGCTCCTGATCTTTGCCACGATCCCCTTCGCCCCGGGGCTCGGGCTCGCGGACCTGAACATCGGGATCCTGTTTTTCCTGGCGGTCTCCTCCCTCGAGATCGTGGGGCTCTTCATGGGCGGCTGGGGCTCCAACAACAAGTACGCGCTCCTGTCGGCCATGCGCGCGGTCAACCAGATCATCTCCTACGAGGTTCCCTTCGTCCTGACGGCACTGATCCCGGTCCTGCTGGCCGGCTCGCTCCAGCTCTCGGCCATCGTGGAGTCGCAGCGGGGGCTCTGGTTCGTGGCCTATCCCGTGATCGGACAGCTCGCCTTCATCGCCTTCATCATCGCCACGATCGCCTCGGAGAACCGGGTGCCCTTCGACATCCTCGAGGCCGAGTCGGAGCTGGTGGCGGGCTTCCGCGTCGAGTACAGTGGGATGAAGTTCGCGCTGATCCAGCTGGCCGAGTACACCCATATGTTCGGGGTCTCCTGCCTCGGCGCCCTGCTCTTCCTCGGCGGCTGGCTCGGCCCGGGGAGCGCCCATCCCGTCGTCGGCGCCGCCTGGTTCCTCCTGAAGGCGTTGTTCATCTTCCTCCTCGTCACGTGGGTGCGCTGGAGCTTCGTCCGGATCCGGGTGGATCAGATCCTCGGGCTCTCCTGGAAGGTGCTGCTGCCGGCGACGCTGATCCTCCTCATGGCCACCGGGTTCTGGGTGGCGTGGAGCGGCGGCCGTGTCGCGTAACGGGATGGGTTTCTGGGGGGAGACCTGGCAGACGGCCCGCGCCGTGGCCTGGGCCATGACGATCACCCTGAAGAACCTGTTCAGAAAGCCCGTGACGGTCCACTACCCGGACGTCGTGCGCCCCTACCCGGACCGCCTGCGCGGAATCCTGGCGCTCGCCTACAACGAAACGGGGGAGGAGGCCTGCATCGGCTGCCGGCTCTGCGAGTACGTCTGCCCGCCCCAGGTGATCAAGGTGGAGATGCTGAAGGGGGAGAAGCGCAATTACGCGAAGACCTTCACCCTGGAGCTCTACGCCTGCGAGTTCTGCGAGCTCTGCGTCCAGGTCTGTCCCACGGACGCCATCATCATGCTGAAAACCTTCGACCTGGCCACCTCCGACCGCCGCGAGCTGCTCCTCGACAAGGACCGCCTCCACGCCCTGGGCCAGCAGTTCCAGCCGTCGTGGGCCACCGGGAACAAGCTGAGGGAGATGCAGAGGCCGCCCAAAGCGGCCAAGGCGGAGGCCGCGGAGTGAGTCTCGAGGCGGCGGGCTTCTGGGGGCTGGCCCTGGTGCTCCTGGCCTCCAGTCTCGCCGTCGTCCTCTCCAAGAACCTCTTCCACTCGGTCCTCTACTTGGCGGTGGCGCTCGTCGCCACGGCCGGCGTGTTCCTCCTCCTCCAGGCCGAGTTTCTGGCCGCGGTCCAGGTCCTCCTCTACGCCGGCGGCGTGGTCACGATCGTGGTCTTCGCCATCGTGGTCACGGAGCGGCTGGTCGGGGAGCGGCTGGCCCAGACCAACCGGGGCGTCTTCACCGGGGGCCTCGTCTCGCTGGCCGTCCTCGTCTGGATCGTCGTCTTCATCGCCGGGGCGAAGCTCCCCGCGGCGGCCCCGCCCCTGACGGGGGACCTCACCCAGGCCATCGGGCGCGACCTTCTCACCCGCTTCGTGCTGCCGTTCGAGCTCCTGGCGGTGCTCTTCCTGGCGGGGCTCCTCGGCGCGCTCTTCTTCGCGCGGAAGGAGGAGTGATGGGGCTCCAGCCCTACCTGATCCTGGCGGCCTGCCTCTTCACGATCGGCCTCTTCGGCGTCCTGACGCGGAGGAACGCCATCGGGATCCTCCTGGGCATCGAGCTGATGCTGAACGCGGTCAACGTGAATCTCGTCGCTTTCGCGCGCTTCACGGGCGAGACGGCGGGACTGATTTTCGCGCTGTTCACCATTTCCATCACCGTCGCCGAGGTCGCGCTGGGGCTTGCCATCGTCATTTTGATCTTCCGGGTCCGGCGCACGGTGGAAGCAGATAATTTGGATCTGTTAAAAGGCTGATCGCGCCCACATGAATGCCGGCACGCTGGCCCTGGCGGCCCTGGGGCTGCCGTTTTGCTCGTTCGTCCTCCTGGCGGTGGTTCCCCCGCTCCGGCGCGCCGGCAGGGTCGCCGGGGCGCTCTCGATCGCCGCCATTGGTGGCTCCCTCCTGGCCTCGCTCGTGCTCGGGCGAACGCTCCCGCGCGAGAGCGTCGAGCTGACATGGCCCTGGCTCCCCGCCGAGGGCGGGCCCATGGCGACCGTCGGCATCCTCGTGGACCACTTGGCTGCGAGCATGCTCGTCCTGGTGGCCCTCGTCTCGTTCCTCGTCCAGCTCTACTCGCTGGGCTACCTGGAGCACGAAACGCCGCCCGCCCTGGGGCGCTACTACGCCTATCACTCGCTCTTCGCGTTCTCCATGCTGGGGCTGGTGCTCGCCTCGAACTTCCTCCAGATGTTCATCTTCTGGGAGCTGGTCGGGCTCTGCTCCTATCTCCTGATCGGCTTCTGGTACACGAAGCCCGAGGCGGCGCGGGCCGCGGTAAAGGCGTTCTGGGTGACGAAGGCCGGGGACCTCGGCTTTATCATCGGCATCGTTTTGCTCTGGGGGCAGGCAGGAACCTTCCAGTTCTCCGGGCTCTTCCAGATGGCGGCGGACAGGACGCTGCCGACGGCTGGGCTCGCGCTCATCATGTTCCTCATCTATCTCGGGGCTGTCGGCAAGAGCGCCCAGTTCCCCCTCCACGTCTGGCTCCCCGACGCCATGGAGGGACCCACGCCGGTCTCGGCCCTGATCCACGCTGCGACAATGGTGGCCGCCGGCGTCTACCTCGTCAGCCGCGTCTATCCGCTCTTCCTGCTGACGCCCGACGTCCTGGCGCTGATCGGCTGGGTGGGGGCCTTCACGGCGCTCCTGGCCGCCACGCTCGGCCTCGTCCAGGCCGACATCAAGCGGGTCCTCGCCTACTCGACGGTCTCCCAGTTGGGGTTCATGATGGCGGCGCTCGGCGCCGGCGCGGCGGCCGCCGGTTTCTTCCACCTCCTGACCCACGGCCTCTTCAAGGCACTCCTCTTCCTGGGCGCCGGCGCGGTCATTCATGCCGTCGGCACCAACGACATCTGGAAGATGGGGCGCCTCTATCGGGCGATGCCCCAGACCGCGATCGTCTTCCTCGTCGGCACGCTGGCCCTGGCGGGGATCTGGCCCTTCGCCGGCTTCTTCTCCAAGGATGCGGTGCTGGCCGGCGTCTGGGAGGGCGGGCTCACGACACCCTTCCTGATGCTGGCGCTCACCGTCTTTCTCACGGCCTTCTACATGTTTCGCGTCGTCTTCGTTGTCTTCTTCGGCAATCGCCCCGCGGAGGGCCATCCCCACGACGTACCGCTCGTGATGAGCGGGCCGCTCTGGATCCTCGCGATTCTCACCCTGGGCTGGGGAATCAGCCTCGCGGCCAGTGGAGGGGAGGAAAAGGCTCACGGTCCCGAGTGGATTCCGTGGCTGGCGTCAGGGTTGGCGGTAGCGGGAATCGTCTTCGCCTGGCTCACCTACCAGAAGCGCGCGGTCAGCGCCGACGCTCTGGCGCGGACGTTCCGGCCGCTCTACGTCGCCGCCCTGAGCAAGTTCTGGCTCGACGACCTCTACGGGGGCATCTACCGCGGCCTCCTCCTCGGCTTCTCGCGCCTCGTGGGATGGGTGGACCGCTACCTGGTGGACGGCCTCGTGAATCTGGCGAGCGCCTGGACGCTCCGGTGGGGGGACGGCCTCCGGCGGATCCAGACCGGGCGGGCCCAGGACTATCTCTACGGCGTCGCCTTCGGCCTCCTCCTCGTGATCGTCTGGAGCTACTGGCGCTGATGGGCTGGAACGGCATTCCGATCCTCACGCTCATCACCTGGGCGCCCTTCGTGGGGGCGATGCTCATCATGTTCACCGCCCGGCATCACCCGCTGGCGGTGCGGCTGATCGGGGCGGTGACGACCGGCATCTCGCTCGTCCTGTCCCTCGCGGTCTATCTCGCCTACGACACGGAGGCCGCGGGGTTTCAGTTCTACGAGAAGATCTCGCTGGTGCCGCCGCTCGGGATCTCGTACGAGGTGGCGGCGGACGGCATCAGCCTCATCCTGGTGCTGCTCACGTCCATCATCATCTTTTCGGGGGTCTTCGCCTCCTGGACGGTCCAGACGCGGAGCCAGGAGTTCTACGCGCTGCTGCTGGTCCTGGTCACGGGCGTCTTCGGTGTCTTCGTCTCGCTGGACCTTTTCGTCTTCTTCCTGTTCTACGAGCTGGCCGTCCTGCCCATGTACCTCCTGATCGGGATCTGGGGCTCCTCGGCCCAGGTCCGCCCGCGGGGCATCTTCGGCTGGGCGATGCGGGAGACGGGGGTCGGGTCCAAGGAGTACGCCGCGATGAAGCTGACCCTGTACCTGCTCCTGGGGTCGGCCTTCATCCTCGTGGGGATCCTGGCCCTCTACATGGCCGCGGGCGGCTCGTCGTTCTCCTTCCTCGAGATGGAGGGCGCCGCCTTCGACCCGGTCCTCCAGCGCTGGGTGTTCCTGCTCTTCTACGTGGGGTTCGGGGTGCTGGCGGGCATCTGGCCGCTCCACACCTGGTCCCCCGACGGCCACGCCTCGGCGCCCACCGCCGTCTCCATGCTCCACGCCGGCGTCCTCATGAAGCTGGGCGCCTACGGGATCGTGCGGCTGGGGATGGGGCTGCTCCCCGAGGGCACGCATGACTGGGTGTGGCTCGTGGGGACAATCGCGACCATCAACATCGTGTACGGGGCGCTGTCGGCCATGGCCCAGACCGACCTCAAGTACGTCATCGCCTACTCCTCCGTCTCCCACATGGGGATCGTCATGCTCGGGGCGGCCACGCTGACGGAGGCGGGGCTGAACGGCGCGGTCTTCCAGATGTTCGCCCACGGGATCATGACCGGCCTCTTCTTCGCCCTGGTCGGCCTGGTCTACGAGAAGGCGCACTCGCGGGAGATCTTCAAGATGGGGGGCTTCGGCCGGATGATGCCGGGGATCGCGACGGCGTTCACCCTCGGCGGTCTCTCCTCGCTCGGCTTGCCCGCCACCTCGGGCTTCGTGGCCGAGTTCCTCACGTTCCTGGGCGCCTGGCGCTCGGCGCATTCCTGGTGGCTCTTCCCGGCGGTGGCGGGGACGTTCCTGACGGCCGTGTACGTCCTCCGAGTGGTGAAGCAGATCTTCTGGGGCGAGGTGCCGGCCCACGGCGAGTTCCACGATCTGCCCGACGCCCGCGGGCCCGAGTGGGTGGCGCTCGTGCTGCTCATGTTCGTGATCGTCCTCTTCGGCATGGTTCCATGGATCGCCGTGTACCCGATCGATACGGCCACAGTCCCGCTCTTGACCCGGCTGGGGGTCCGCCCATGACCACGCTGGTGCTGGAGGTCGGGCTGGGGCTCCTGATGCTGGGCGTCTTCGCCGTGGGCCTCGTCACCCGCGGCGACGAGCGCCGGATCGTCGGCCTCCTCTCGGCCGTCGGGGTGCTGGCCCTCGCCGTCGGCTCATTCTTCCTGGAGGCTTCGCCCGCCCCCGCCCGCGGGGCCTTCGTGCTGGACGGCCTGGCGCTCTTCGGCAAGCAGCTCTTTCTCGTCGCCACCTTCATCGGGATCCTGGGGTCGCTGTCGCTCCCCGACCCGGCGTTCCGGCGACGGGCCCCGGAGTACTACCTGCTCCTGTTGGCCTCGCTCCTGGGGATGCTGGTCCTCGCGTCCGCGCGCGAGCTGATCCTGCTCTTCGTGGCCTTCGAGCTGATGTCCATCCCGCTCTATGTTCTCTCGGGCTTCTTGAAGCGAGAGGACGTCGCCGTGGAGGCGGCGCTGAAATTCTTCCTGGTCGGGACCGTCTCCTCGGCCATCCTGGCCTACGGCCTGTCCTTCGTGTACGGCGCGACGGGGACCACCGATCTGGCCGGCGTCGCGCGGGCCCTGGCGGCGCCCGGCCCGCTCCTGATCCTCGGCATGCTGCTCGTGCTGGCCGGGTTCGGGTTCAAGATCGCGGCCTTTCCGTTCCACATGTGGGTGCCGGACACCTACGAGGCCGCCAGCACGCCCTTCGTGGCGTGGCTCTCGGTGGCGCCGAAGGCGGCGGGGTTCGTGGCGATCTTCCGCGTGTTCCTCGAGGGCGTCGGCGACCCGGTCGCGCTGTGGGTCCCGATCGTGGCCGGGCTCGCGGCGATCACCATGGTCGCCGGGAACCTGATGGCGCTCCCCCAGCGGAACTCGAAGCGCCTCCTGGCCTACTCGGGGATCGCCCACATCGGCTACATGCTGGTGGGCCT
The DNA here is from genome assembly GCA_001443385.1 of Candidatus Rokubacteria bacterium CSP1-6. Lineage (GTDB taxonomy): Bacteria > Methylomirabilota > Methylomirabilia > Rokubacteriales > CSP1-6 > CSP1-6. The sequence continues at coordinate 10,193 of LDXP01000045.1, read as the reverse complement.
CGCCGCCGTGTCGGCGTCGGGCACGGCGATGGTGCTCTTCTACCTGGTCGCCTACGTCTTCGGGAACATGGGGGCTTTTCTGGTGGTCGAGAGCGTGGCGCAGGCGGAGGGGGGCTCCACGCACCTGGACGCGCTGCGCGGCCTGGCCCAGCGTTCACCGCTCCTGGCCCTGGCCATGCTGCTCTGCCTCCTCTCGCTGGGGGGGATCCCGTTCGTCGCGGGCTTCTGGGCCAAGCTCTACGTCTTCTGGGCCGCCGCCCAGGTCGGGCTCTACTGGCTCGTGCTGGTGGGCGCGGTCCTGACGGTGGTGGCCCTCTTCTACTACCTGATCCTGGCCCGGCGCATGTACATCGAGGCCCCTCAGCGGACCGGCCGGATCGCCGTCGCGCCGCCCCTCGCGCTGGCGATCCTGATCTGCGCCCTCGGCGTCGTGGGGCTCGGGGTCTATCCGAAGCCGCTGGTGGAGCTGACGCTCCGCGTCGCCAACGGTTTGTTCTAGTGTTCCGTCCCGTTCCCGGATACTCCAGAAGCCATTGAAATCATAGGAGAGAATCCTTTGTTTGACAGCTGGCGTCTAATGGACTAAAGTATGTACCGACTGGTTGGTACAGACCATGACGACCTCAGTGAGGGCTGAAAAACACACCCGGGAGCAGATCCTGGACGCCGCCACCCGGCTCATGCATGTGAGCGGGTACCGCGGCACGTCCCTGGACGACGTCCTGAGGGAAAGCGGGGTCGGCAAGGGCAACTTCTACTACTACTTCAAGAGCAAGGAGGAGCTCGGGTACGCGATTCTCGACCGGATCGTCCGGGGGTTCGTCGAACGGACCCTCGAGCCGAGCTTCGCCGATCCGAGCCGCCCGCCGCTCGACAGGATCCACCGCTTCCTCGATGGCGTCCTGGAGACCCAGCGGCAGCGCAACTGTGTGGGCGGCTGCCCCATGGGCAACCTGGCCTCGGAGCTGTCGGATGTGCACGAGGGGTTTCGCCAGCGGCTGGCCGAGATCTTCACGCACTGGCGCGAGCGGTTGACGGGGGCGTTGAGGGAAGCGCAGTCCAACGGGAGCTTGGCGCCGGCGTGCGACGCGGGGCGGCTCGCCCAGTTCCTCGTCGCGTCCCTCGAGGGCGCGATCCTGATGAGCAAGGTGACGAAGGAAATCCAGGTGATGGAAATGTGCGTGGGCGAGCTCAAGGCCTACCTCGCGCATTACACGACGGGGGCCCCCGCGTGAGCCCCAAGGCCCTGGAGGTTCGACCGATGGTTCGGCGTGCCCTTCGGGAAGGGACCAGGCGCGACCGCGACGAGGTCCTGGTGCGGCGGCTCCGGCGCGAGGAGCCGGGCGCGGCCGAGTCGCTGGTGCAGGAGTACGGAGAGCGGGTCTACCGGCTGGCGTTTCGGATCACGGGCAATCCCCAGGACGCGGAGGAAGTGGCGCAGGACGCGCTCTGGACGGCGGCCCGGAAGATCGGAACCTTCAAGGGGGAGTCGGCGTTCGGTAGCTGGCTCTACCGGATCACGGCCAATACCGCCTACCAGAAGCTCCGGGCGCGGCGCGGCCGGGATCACGCTGAAATCTCATGGGAGGTGCTCTTGCCCCACTTCGACGGGAACGGCCACCACGCCGAGCCGGTGGAGGACTGGTCCGGAAAGGTGGAGGAGCCCATCCTCCACCGGGAGCTCCGGGACGTCCTCAGTTCCGCCGTGGAGGCTCTGCCGACGGACTACCGCACGGCGTTTCTCCTGCACGACGTGGAGGGGATGCCCAACCGGGAGATCGCCAAATCACTCGGAATCAGTCTCCCGGCGGTGAAGTCGCGCGTGCACCGATCACGACTCTTTCTCCGCCAGCGGCTGGGTCGTTACCTGACGGTGGCGTGACGGGAAACCGTAATGCTTGACCAATGGGTTCAACTGTTTCCCCTCGGGCTGGGTGACCTGGACGCGGGCCTGCTCTCCCTCGGGCGCAGCTGGCGCCGGTGCGCGGCGTGGTTTGGGGAAGGGTCGCGGTGGACGTGTTGGCCGTGACGCGATCACGCGGGCTGAGATCGGGCGTGAAACTGGTACGGCGCGAGGATGCGGCGGGGGCGGGCGTGTGCTCCGCACCGGGTGCCCGCCCCAGGTGAAGAATCCGTGCCGCCGGTGAGGAGCGACGCCCGCTGGCTGGCCGAGTTCCGGTCCCAATACGCCGCCTGGTGGCCCGAGGCTCACCCGTTGATCGCCCAGCACCAGTACGGGCCGGCCTTCAAGACGTATCCCTGGCCGACCTTTCGCGAGGCACCCTGGACGCCCCTCGGAAAACCCGTGGCCCAGAGCGCTCTGGCCGTCGTAACGACCGGCGGACTCTATCGCCCGGGCGTGGATCTCCCCTTCGATGGCGATGCGCTCGAGGGGGACTGGGGGTTCCGCGCGCTGCCGCGCGAGGTGGATCTCACGGGGCTGGCGATCGCCCATCCGCATTTCGCCCACGAGGCAGCCGAGGCGGACATGAACACGATCTTTCCCCTCAAGCGGCTGGGGGAGCTGGAGGCCGCGGGCCTCATCGGCCGCCTGGCGCCGACCCACTACAGCACGATGGGCTACGTGACCCGCGCCGCCGATCTGGCGGCCGAGACCGCTCCGACCATCGCCGCGCGGATGAAGGCCGAGGGGGTGGAGGTCGCCCTCGTCATTCCCGTCTGACCGGTCTGTCACCAGTCCGGCGGACTGGTGCAGCGCGAGATCGAAGCCTGGGGGATCTCGACCATCTCACTCTCTAACAATCCCGCCGCCACCGAGCGCGTCAATCCGCCCCGGTGGGCGCGCGTGCGCTTCCCGCGCGGGAGCATGCTGGGGGAGCCGGGGAACCGCGACAAGCAGCTGGCCGTCCTCCGCGATACGCTCGCGGCCCTCGAAACGATCCGGGAGCCCGGGGGCCACGTGGAGCTGCCCTACCGCTGGGAGGCTCCGCCGGTCATGTGGCGGGGCAAGCCTCTCGTCGAGGGCTCCTACTCCTAAGTGCCGGGCCGATAACCGTCGCATCCCGGCGTTCTCGATCGTCGCCAATCCGTTCCTTTGCGGTCGCTACGCTCTGGGTTGGCTCCTCCCTCGGGCCTTGGGCTGCTCGGTTCTCGGCCCGGCCGGGGGTAATCGGGCCTCCGGCTTGACTTTTTCGCCCACTTCGTGGTCGAATAGCAAACCTATGGAAGCGGTGATCGCGGTCGGCGGAAAGCAGTACCGGGTGTCCCCGGGTCAGGTGATCCGGGTGGAGCGGCTGCCCCAGGCCGAGCGGGGCCCGGTGGAGTTCAGGACCGTCCTCTTCGCCACGGGAGACGGCCAGGTGGTCATCGAGCCGAAGGCCCTCGCGAACGCGAAGGTGGTCGGCGAGGTGCTGGCGCACGGGCGGGCCCGGAAGGTCACCGTGGTGAAGTTCAAGCGGCGGAAGAATTACCGGCGGAAGAAGGGGCATCGCCAGCCCTTCACGTCGGTCCGCATCACGAAAATCGAGGTGTAAGAGCATGGCTCACAAGAAAGGTGTGGGAAGCTCGAGAAACGGCCGCGACTCGAATCCCCAGATGCTGGGGATCAAGCGCTTCGGGGGCCAGTTCGTCACCGCCGGCAGTATTCTCGTCCGGCAGCGCGGGACGCCGTTCAAGCCAGGCAACAACGTGGGCCGCGGCTCCGACGACACCCTGTACGCCCGGGCCGAGGGCTACGTCCGCTTCGAGCGGCGGGGCGACTCGCGCTACGTGAGCGTCTCCGCCACCCCCGCCTGATCCACCCCGGCGACCCCCGGGGGGCCTGATGTTCGTCGACGAGATCGATATCTTCGTCAAGGCCGGAGACGGGGGCGCCGGCTGCGTCAGCTTCCGCCGCGAGAAGTTCGTCCCGCGGGGCGGCCCCAACGGCGGCGACGGCGGCGACGGCGGCAGCATCTGGTTCGAAGCGGATCGGCACGTTACCACCCTCCTCGATTATCACTACCAGCGCCACTACGCGGCCGAGCGCGGCCAGCACGGCCAGGGCGGCGACAAGCACGGCCGGAGCGGCGCCGATCTCGTCCTGAAGGTTCCCATCGGGGCCGTCGTCGCCGATCGGGCCAGCGGGGAGCGCCTGGGGGAGCTGCTCGCCCACGGCGAGCGGCTCCTGGTGGCCCGGGGCGCGCGCGGCGGCCGCGGCAACGCCCGCTTCGTGAGCGCAACGAACCGCGCGCCGCGCCGCGCGGACCTGGGCCGCCCCGGCGAGGAGCGCTGGCTTCACCTGGAGCTCAAGCTCCTGGCCGACGTCGGCGTCGTCGGGTTCCCCAACGCGGGCAAGTCCACGCTGGTCTCCCGGGTCTCGGCGGCGACCCCCAAGATCGCCGATTACCCCTTCACCACCCTCGTGCCCACGCTGGGACTGGTCCGGGTGGCCGAGGGGCGCTCGTTCGTGATCGCCGATCTGCCCGGCCTGATCCCCGGCGCCGCCGAGGGCAAAGGCCTCGGCATCCGCTTCCTCAAGCACACGGAGCGGACCCGCCTCCTCATTCACCTGATCGATCTCGATCCCGGCACCGGGCGCGACCCGGTGGAGGATTTCCATGCGATCCTCCGGGAGCTCGGCGCGTTTTCCCCCGAGCTCGCCCACCGCCCCCAGGTGCTCGTGGCCAACAAGACCGATCTGCCCGGGACCGAGGCGCGCCGCCGTCAGCTGGAGGAGCTGGCGCGCGCGAAGGGGCTGCCGTTCTTTGCGGTCTCCGCGGTGACGGGGGAGGGGCTGGCAGAGCTGATGCGGGACGCGGCCGGCCGCCTGGAGCAGCCGGAACCCGCGCCTGTTCGAGCGCGGGCTTGGCCCGCGCAATCTCCGGGGGGAGGCATCGGAAGGGGGGCGGAGCCCCCCTCCGAGGTATGAGCCAGAGCCGCCAGCTGAGAGGGGCTCCCGCGCGGCGGGCGCTGCCGAAGGTCAAGCGCCTGGTGGTGAAGGTGGGCAGCGGCCTGATCTCCGCCCCCGGGCAGGGCCTCCTGCCCGACCGGATCGGCGCGCTGGCCGATGAGCTGGCGGCGCTCGCCAAGGACGGCCGGGAGGTCGTGGTGGTGTCGTCCGGCGCCATCGCGTCGGGCATGGCCCGTCTCGGCCTCACTCAGCGCCCCCGCTCGATCCCCGAAAAGCAGGCGGCCGCCGCGGTGGGCCAGTCGGCCCTCATGTGGCACTACGAGCAGGCGTTCGCACGGCACGGGATCCGGGTGGCCCAGGTGCTCGTCACCCAGGAGGACATCAGCGCGCGGCCCCGGTATCTGAACGCCCGCAACACCCTCCAGGTCCTGCTCCGGTTCCGCGTCGTGCCCGTCGTCAACGAGAACGACACCGTGGCGGTGGAAGAGATCAAGGTCGGCGACAACGACAATCTGGCGGCCCTGGTCGCGGCCCTCATCGACGCCGACCTCCTGGTGATCCTGACCGATGTGGATGGGCTTTACACGGGGGACCCGCGCGTGGACCCGGAGGCGCGGCGTCTGGAAACCGTGGACGCGGTGACGGAGGAGATCGAGCGCCTCGTCTGGGACGCCGACGGGCAGGTCTCGGTGGGCGGGATGAGCACCAAGCTGGAAGCGGCCCGCAAGGTGACGTCGTCGGGGATTCCGATGGTGATCGCCAGCGGCCGCGTGCCCGGGACCCTGCGGCGCGTGCTGCGGGGCGAGCCGCTGGGCACCTACTTTGTTCCTCGCGGCGACCGGCTTGCGGGCCGCAAGCGCTGGATCGCCTTCGCCGTGCCGCCGCAGGGGCGGCTGACCGTGGACGCGGGGGCGCGGAGTGCCCTGGTCGAGCGGGGGAAGAGCCTGCTCCCCTCGGGCGTCGTGGAAGTGGAGGGGGAGTTCCACGCCGGCGAGGTCGTGTCGCTGAGCGCGGCAGACGGGAAGGAGTTCGCGCGCGGCCTGACCAACTACGACGCGGCGGAGCTCAGGAAGATCCAGGGCGCCAAGACGAAGGATATCGAGGAGCGGCTCGGCTACAAGAGCTTCGACGAGGTGATTCACCGCGACAACCTCGTCCTGCTGTAGCCGCAGGAGGGATTCAGCATGGACATCCGGGAGATGGTGGAAGCCAAGGCGCGGGCGGCCAAGGAGGCGGCCCGGGCGCTGGCCCTGTGCTCGACCAAGCTGAAAAACGACGCCCTCTCCCAGATGGCGCGCGGCCTCGAAGAAAAGGGGGCCATGATCCTGGAGGCGAACCGGGCGGACCTGGATCGGGCTCGGAGCCAGGGCTACCCGCGCGCGTTCCTGGACCGGCTGACGCTGACCGAGGCCCGCATCGAGGAGATGGCGGCCGGGCTCCGGCAGGTGGCCGGGCTCCCCGATCCGGTCGGGAAGACCGTGGAGGTCTGGCGACGTCCCAACGGCATGGAGATCGCGCGGGTGCGCGTCCCGCTCGGCGTGGTCGGGTTCATCTACGAATCGCGCCCCAACGTGACCGCCGACGCCGCGGGGCTCTGCCTGAAGGCGGGGAACGCGGTGATCCTCCGGGGCGGGAGCGAGGCGCTGGACTCCAACTCCATGATCGCCACCGTGCTCGCGAAGTCCGTGGAGAAGGCGGGGCTCACGCCGGACGCCATCCAGTTCATCGACACCCCCGACCGCGCCGCGGTGCTCGCGCTCCTCAGCCTGGACCGCTACGTGGATCTGATCATCCCGCGGGGCGGGGAGGAGTTCACCCGGCTGGTCGCCGAGCGGGCCACGGTGCCCGTCCTCAAGCACGACAAGGGCCTCTGCCACGTCTTCGTGGACGAGGACGCCGACCTCGCCATGGCCGTCGAGATCGCGGTGAACGCGAAGGTCCAACGCCCCAGCGTCTGCAACGCCATGGAAACCCTGCTGGTCCACCGGGCCGTGGCCGCCCGCTTCCTCCCCGCGCTGGCCCCGCGCCTGCTCGAAGCCGGGGTAGAGATCCGGGGGTGCCCCGCGACGCGCGCCCTCATCCCCGAGTGCCGTCCGGCCACCGACCAGGATTGGGACACCGAGTATCTGGACCTGATCCTCGCCGTGAAGGTCGTGGACAGCTTCGAGGCCGCGGTCGCCCACATCGGCGCCCACGGGTCCGGGCTGGCCGAAGCCATCGTGACCTCGCACTACCGGCGGGCACGCCGGTTCGCCCAGGAGGTGGACGCGGCGTGCGTGCTCGTCAACGCCTCGACCCGCCTGGTGGACGGCAGCCAGTTCGGCATGGGCGCGGAGATGGGCATCTCCACGTCCAAGCTCCACGCGCGCGGCCCGGTGGGTGCGGAGGAGCTGACGACGACGAAGTTCGTCGTGCTCGGCGACGGCCAGGTGCGGGAGTAGGCCGGCGTTGCCGCGCGTCGGGGTCTTCGGCGGGTCGTTCAACCCCATCCACCTGGGTCACCTGCTGCTGGCCGAAGACATCCTGGAGCTCCTCCGGCTGGACCGGATCCTCTTCGTCCCGGCGTCGGCCCCGCCCCACAAGCCCGCCCGCGGGCTCGCCCCCGCCGGGGACCGCTACGCCATGACCGAGCTGGCCATTCGCGGCAACCCGCGCTTCGCGATGTCGGATCTCGAGCTCCGCCGGCCCGGGCCGTCGTACACGGTGGACACGCTCGAGGCGCTGCGGCAGGAGGGGGGGCCCGACGTGGCGTTCTTCCTCCTCGTCGGCTCCGAGACGTTCCTCGATATCCTCTCCTGGCGGGACCCGCAGCGGGTGGCCCGGCTCGCGCGCCTGGTCGTCATCCCGCGGGCCGAGTCCGCCTTCGATCCCGACGGGATCCAGGCGCAGAAGGTGCTGGCGGAGATCGGCCAGGAGTGCTGGATCCGGGTCCCGCCACCGCTCGCGGCGGCGGAGCCCGCGGGCAAGGGGGTCCTGCTCGTCGCGGCCACCTCCCTGCCGATTTCCTCCTCCGACCTCCGGCGGCGCGCGCGGGAAGGCCGGTCGCTGACATATCGGATGCCGGAGGCCGTGAGGGCCTACGTCCTCGAGCATCGCCTCTACCGCGACGAGGGCTGATGCCGCCGCTGACCGCCACGGAAAAAGTCCAGATCGGCGCGCGGGCGGCGCTGGAGAAGCGGGCCATCGGGCTCGTCGTGCTGGACCTGCAGGGTATTTCCGGGGTCGCCGACTTCTTCCTGATCTGCAGCGGCAACTCGACCACCCAGATGGAGACGATCATCGAGGCGATCCGCCTGGCCCTCAAGGCGGCGGGAATCCGCCAGCACCACAGCGAAGGAACAGCGGAGAGCGGATGGCGGCTGCTGGATTACGGCGACGTGGTCATGCACGTCTTTCTCGACGAGACACGGGAGTTCTACTCGCTGGAGCGGCTCTGGGGCGACGCCCCGCTGCTTTCGGTCGAGCGCTGAGTCGGCCAGGTTGATTTCCTTGACAGGCCGTGGTAGCGTATGCGTTCAAACCGACGGGGTCGCCCCGCGGCGAGGAGGGAACGATGAGGAAGGATCGTCTGGCCCACTACCGGAAGATGCTGGTGGAGAAGCACCGCCAGTTGGTCGAAGAGGTCGGCAAGAGCGCCCTCTACGGCAAAGGCCAGGAGGACGATTCCATCAAGGATCTCGGCGACCAGGCCACCACCGCCTACACGCGCGAGTTTCTCTTCGAGCTCGGGAACGGCGATCGCCGTCTCCTCAAAGAGGTGGTGACGGCGCTTCAGAAGCTCGACGAGGGGTCCTTCGGGTCCTGCGAGCGGTGCGGCGAGGTCATCGCGGAGAAACGCCTGGAGGCCCTTCCCTTCGCCCGGTACTGCATCGGCTGCCAGCGCGCGATCGAAGAAGAGGAGCGAATGGCCACGGGGTAAGGCGTTGCCGTGTCACTCCGCCTCGGCTTCCTGCTCGCCCTCCTCTTCGGTGCCCTCGTCGCGTACCTCACCTCCCTGAACACGGGGCGTGTCCGACTTTCGCTCGCCCCAGACTGGCAGTACGACGTTCCGCTGATGGCGCTGGTGGTGGGCGCCTTCCTCGGGGGCGCGTGCGTCGCCCTCTTCCTGACCCTGCTGCGCGATCTGAGGAGCACGTTCCGGGACTACACGGTCGCGCGTCGCGCGCGGCGGGAGGAGAGCCTCGCCGAGCTCTACCATCGCGGGGTGGACGCCCAGCTGGCGGGGAAGCCGGCGTCCGCCGCCGAGGCCTACGGGGAGCTCCTCGCCCGCGAGCCGGGGCACGCCGAAGCGCACTTGCGGCTCGGTGAGCTGGCCCGCGCGCGGAACGATCACCAGACGGCGCTGGATCACCACCTCCAGGCGCTCCGGAGCGAAGAGCGCGCGGACACGCTGCTGGCCGTCGCCCTGGACTACCAGCGGGCGGGGCGCCTCGACGAGGCCCTCGCGACCTACCGGCGGATCCTCGAGCGCGACCGCACCCACCTGACGACCCTCCGCGCCATCCGCGATCTGACGCTCCAGCAGGGGCGGTGGAGCGACGCGCTGAGGGCCCAGCAGCGCCTGGTGGATCTTGTCGCGGAGGCCGAGCGGCCGGCCGAGCTCGACTGGCTCGCCGGCATTCACTACGAGGTCGGCAAGCGCCTCCTCGCCGACGGCAAGCCGCAGGAGGCCTTGAGCCACTTCAAGGAGTCGCTCCGGGCGAATCGGGGGTTCCTCCCGGCCCACGTCGCCCTGGGTGATGCCGCCCTCAAGGCCGGCGACCAGCGGGAGGCCATCCGAAGCTGGGAACGGGCGCTGGAAATCGCCCCGGCGCCGGTCCTCCTGCGCCGGCTGGAGGAGCGGTACCGCGCCGAGGGGCGGCCGAGCCGCATGATCGCCCTCTACCAGGATGCCCTGGCCCGCGCCCCCCAGGATCTGGCGCTGGCGTTCGCCCTGGGACGGGTGTACTTCGAACTGGAAATGCTCGACGAGGCCGCCGATCAATTTCAAAAGGTGGAGGTCCGGACCCCGGATTTCGCGCCACTGCACGCCTACCTCGGCGCGATCTTCGAGCGCCGGGGACAGGGCCCCGACGCCTTCCAGGAATACCGGCGTGCCCTCGCGCTGACGCAGAGCTTCGAGTGGCCGCACCAATGCTCGGCCTGCGGCCTCGCCCACGCCCGCTGGCAGGACCGCTGCCCGGGCTGCGGACGCTGGAACACCTCCCAGCCCTGACTCGCTTCCCTTGTGGAAGGAGTGGGCCCTCGCCTTCGTCGATCTGCTCTTTCCCCCCTTCTGCCCGCTCTGCCGCGCGCGCCTCGACGAAGGGCGCCGGGATCCGCTCTGCGGGCCCTGCTGGGA
>LDXP01000044.1 GCA_001443385.1 Candidatus Rokubacteria bacterium CSP1-6 | reverse complement strand
GCACCCCTTCTCCCGAAGTTACGGGGTAATTTTGCCTAGTTCCTTCGCGAGAGTTCTCCCGAGCGCCTGTGGATATTCTCCTCGCCCACCTGTGTCGGTTTCCGGTACGGTCGCCTCGGCAACTGGCTAGAGGATTTTCTTGGAAGCATGGCATCAGCCCGTTTACGGCCCGAAGGCCTCCCCATCACGTTTCAGGGTCGCCTTGCGGCGCTCCGGCGGATTTGCCTACCAGAGCCCCCTACGCGCTTGGACCCGCACTTCCGATCGCGGGCGGTGCTTAGCCTTCTCCGTCCCCCCATCGCTCATAACGTCACCGCGGCGGAACAGGAATATTAACCTGTTGTCCTTCGCCTACGCCTGTCGGCCTCGGCTTAGGGACCGCCTAACCCTGGGCGGATTAACCTTCCCCAGGAACCCTTGGGCTTTCGGCGACCAGGTTTTTCACCTGGTTTATCGCTACTCGTGCCGGGATAATCTCTTCCGCCTCGTCCAGCAGTCCTTGCGGTCTGCCTTCAACCTATCGCGGAATGCTCCCCTACCATCCGGCAGGTCTCCCTACCGGATCCGCAGCTTCGGTGGCGGGCTTGAGCCCCGTTGAATTGTCGGCGCAGGACCGCTTGACCAGTGAGCTATTACGCACTCTTTAAAGGATGGCTGCTTCTAAGCCAACCTCCTGGCTGTCTGAGCGACCCCACATCCTTTCCCACTAAGCCCGCACTTCGGGACCTTAGCTGGCGGTCTGGGCTGTTTCCCTCTCGACCACGAAGCTTATCCCTCGTCGTCTGACTCCCACGCTTCAACGGATGGCATTTGGAGTTTGGTTGGGTTTGGTAATCTGGTAGGACCCCTAGCCCATCCAGTGCTCTACCACCACACGTCACGCGTGAGGCTAGCCCTAAAGCTATTTCGGGGAGAACCAGCTATCTCCGAGTTTGATTAGCCTTTCACTCCGACCCCCAGCTCATCCGAGCTGTTTTCAACCAACACCGGTTCGGGCCTCCACCGGTTGTTAGACCGGCTTCACCCTGGCCAGGGGTAGCTCACTCGGCTTCGGGTCTACTCCGTGCGACTTGACGCCCTATTCGGACTCGCTTTCGCTCCGGCTCCGCCCCTTTGAGGCTTAACCTTGCCACACAGAAGTAACTCCCCGGCTCATTATGCAAAAGGCACGCGGTCAGGCATTCCGTCTTGCGACGGCATAGCCCTCCCACCGCTTGTAGGCAAACGGTTTCAGGTTCTATTTCACTCCCCTCACCGGGGTTCTTTTCGCCTTTCCCTCACGGTACTGGTTCACTATCGGTCGCCGGGGAATATTTAGCCTTGGAGGGTGGTCCCCCCAGATTCCCACGGGGTTTCACGTGTCCCGTAGTACTTGGGTACGCTTACCAGAGAGGTGAGACGATTTCGCCTACAGGGCTTTCACCTTCTGTGGCGGCCCGTTCCAGGGCCTTCGACTATCGCCCCACTTGGTAACTCTCCGGGGTTCCCCTATAAGCGCCCCGCAACCCCGGGACGGGTTTCCCCATCCCGGTTTAGGCTGTTCCCCTTTCGCTCGCCGCTACTCAGGGAATCGAGTTTTCTTTCTCTTCCTCGAGGTACTGAGATGTTTCAGTTCCCCCGGTTCGCTTCCGAGCCCTATGGATTCAGGCTCGGATGAGCGGGCATTACCCCGCCCAGGTTTCCCCATTCGGGCATCCCCGGATCGATGCCTGCTTGCGGCTCCCCGGGGCTTATCGCAGCTTGCCACGCCCTTCGTCGCTTCCTGGCGCCAAGGCATCCACCGTTCGCCCTTAGTAGCTTGACCACGGAGAACGATCGCCTGGCTATCACTCGAGAATCGTCCTATTCGGTTGTCAAAGAGCATCGCGGGCAGTGCCCGCGAAACTCGTGCTCGCTTGCGATGGTGGAGATGAGCGGATTCGAACCGCCGACCCCCTGCTTGCAAAGCAGGTGCTCTCCCAACTGAGCTACATCCCCGCGCTGCAATCTGGTGGGCCTTCCTGGGATCGAACCAGGGACCTCGCGCTTATCAAGCGCGCGCTCTAGCCACCTGAGCTAAAGGCCCCAGGCGAAAAAATGCTACTGGCCACCTACGAGGTGACGAGCGAGAAGCGTGGAGAGCCCGGCGATCGGAGATCCATCGGATCGAGCGGACCGCCGGACTCTCGAAGCTCCTTAGAAAGGAGGTGATCCAGCCGCAGGTTCCCCTACGGCTACCTTGTTACGACTTCACCCCAATCACCGACCATACCTTGGGCGCTTGCCCCCTTGCGGTTGGCTCAGCGACTTCTGGTACAACCGGCTTTCGTGGTGTGACGGGCGGTGTGTACAAGGCCCGGGAACGTATTCAGCGCAGCGTGCTGATCTGCGCTTACTAGCGATTCCGACTTCATGCAGGCGAGTTGCAGCCTGCAATCCGAACTGAGACCGGCTTTCTGGGATTGGCTCCCCCTTGCGGGTTGGCAACCCTCTGTACCGGCCATTGTAGTATGTGTGTAGCCCTGGACATAAGGGGCATACGGACTTGACGTCATCCCCCCCTTCCTCCAGCTCTTCGCCGGCGGTTCCCCAAGAGTGCCCGGCCGAACCGTTGGCAACATAGGGTGAGGGTTGCGCTCGTTGCGGGACTTAACCCAACACCTCACGGCACGAGCTGACGACAGCCATGCACCACCTGTGCCGGCTCCTGACTTAACAGGTCGTCCCCCTTTCGGGTTTCTACTTCCGGCATGTCAAGCCCAGGTAAGGTTCTTCGCTCTGCATCGAATTGAACCACATACTCCACCGCTTGTGCGGGCCCCCGTCAATTCCTTTGAGTTTCAACCTTGCGGCCGTACTCCCCAGGCGGGGCACTTAATGCGTTAGCTGCGGCACGGAGAGGTCTAAACCCCCCCCACACCTAGTGCCCATCGTTTACAGCGTGGACTACCGGGGTATCTAATCCCGTTTGCTCCCCACGCTTTCGCGCCTCAGCGTCAGGAGTAGCCCAGAGACCCGCCTTCGCCACCGGTGTTCCTCCCGATCTCTACACATTTCACCGCTACACCGGGAATTCCAGTCTCCTCTGCTACCCTCAAGGACGGCAGTATCGATCGCCGTTCTCCAGTTGAGCCGGAGGCTTTCACGACCGACTTGCCGCTCCGCCTACACGCCCTTTACGCCCAGTAATTCCGAGCAACGCTTGCCCCCTCTGTCTTACCGCGGCTGCTGGCACAGAGTTGGCCGGGGCTTCCTCTGAAGGTACCGTCAGATGCCGGCGCTGTTCACGCCGACACCCATCTTTCCCTCTGACAGGGGTTTACGACCCGAAGGCCTTCGTCCCCCACGCGGCGTCACTCCGTCAGGCTTTCGCCCATTGCGGAAAATTCCCCACTGCTGCCTCCCGTAGGAGTCGGGGCCGTGTCTCAGTCCCCGTGTGGCTGGTCGTCCTCTCAGACCAGCTACCCGTCATAGCCTTGGTGGGCCGTTACCCCGCCAACTAGCTGATAGGCCGCGAGCCCCTCCACGAGCGGCAGCCCTTGCGAGCTACCTTTCCTCCCCAGATCTTGCGACCCGAGGAACGTATCCAGTATTAGCCCCCCTTTCGGAGGGGTGTCCCGGACTCGAGGGCAGGTTACCCACGTGTTACTCACCCGTACGCCGCTCGGATCACGACATGATTGCTCACACCATGACCCTCGCTCGACTTGCATGTGTTAAGTACGCCGCCAGCGTTCGCTCTGAGCCAGGATCAAACTCGCCAAAAGAAAATCCTGGTCTCCCAAAGCCCAACCCATTGCATCGGATTGAGCGCAAGGAAAACTCAGATGCGGATGCTCACACCTTGTCGGTGAGCCAATAGCATATGCGATTGTCAAAGAACGGGTGGGGATAGACCCCTTAGAGTTGAACCAGAACAGCAGAGGTGAACCACCGACTGCCGCTCTCAACGCTCATCATGGCGATGAGCAATTTGCAATCCTACTCTCAGCCTAAGAGGCTGTCAAGTAATTCTTTTCCTGGCCCGGACGCTAGGCCGGCTGGACCCACCTCCAGAACCGTTTCCCCATTCTGAACAGCCGCCTTCGGCCGTCTGAGAGGGGAATCGCGTTCGGGTCCGTCAGTGTGGCATCGTCCACATCCACCGCGCCCTCAAGAATCTTCCGCCTTGCCTCAGACTTCGAGGAGACATAGCCTGTCGCGACAACGATCTCCACGAGCCGGAGCTTTGCGCCTCCTGGAATGTCAATTTCATCAATCTTTTCAGGCTCTTGCCTATCATGGAAGACCCGCACAAAGGTGGCCTCCGCCTCCCTGGCGGCCGCCTCCCCGTGGTACTGGGTGGTGACCGTCCGGGCCAGGCGCTTCTTGGCCTCCATCGGGTGGATCCGGCCGGCCGACAGGCCCTGAGCGATCTCCCGGATCTCGTCCTCGGGAAGCCGGGTCACCAGGGTCAGGTAGCGGAGCATGAGAGAGTCGGGGATGGACATCAGCTTGCCGTACATGTCCCCGGGGTGCTCGGTGATCCCCACATAGTTCCCGAGGGTCTTGGACATCTTCTGGGCCCCGTCCAGCCCTTCCAGGATCGGGACGGTCAGGGCCACCTGAGGCTCCTGGCCGTGGGCGCGCTGGAGGTCGCGCCCGACGAGCAGGTTGAAGGTCTGATCCGTCCCGCCCAGCTCCACGTCGGCCTGGAGCGCGACGGAGTCGTAGGCCTGGGCGATCGGATAGAGGAACTCGTGGAGGCTGATCGGGCGCCCCGACGCGTACCGCGCGGCGAAGTCATCCCGCTGGAGCATCTGCGCGACGGTGAGGTTGGCGGTCTCCCGGATGATGTTCTCGAAGGTCAGCGGGCCCAGCCAGGTGGAGTTGAACTCCACGCTCGTCCGGCTCATGTCGAGGATCTTCCCGAGCTGCGCGCGGTACGTCTCGGCGTTGACGCGGATCTCCTCCCAGGTGAGCGGCTTGCGCGTCTCCGACCGGCCGGAGGGATCACCGATCATGCCCGTGAAATCCCCGATGACGATGATCGCCTGGTGGCCGAGAACCTGAAAGTCCCTGAGCTTCTGGAGCACCACCGTGTGGCCAAGGTGCAGGTCCGGCGCCGTCGGATCCAGGCCGAGCTTGACCTTGAGGGGGACGCCCGTTTTCAGGGAGCGCTCGAGCTTGGCACGGAGCTCCGACTCCACGACGATCTCCGCCGTGCCGCGCCGGATCGTGGAGAGCTGCTCGCTGAGGTTCATCTCGGGCTCGGGAGCAGGGAGTTTGTATCACACGGGGTGTCCGGAGGCAAGGGGGGCTGTCCGCGGCCCGCTCCGCCCGGTATAATAGGCGCGTATGCCCCCGGAGCGTCTAGAAAAAACCCTCCGCAAGCCTCGGCGGCGGCGATGGCTCAGGCAACTCGTGGCGGTCGGCGGCGTCGTCTTCCTCCTGGGGACGCTCGCCGTCACCGTAGCCGCCCTCTGGGCGTTCACGGTCCTTCCCCGCTCGCTGCCGTCGGTGACGGCGCTGGAAACCCTCCAGCCGCTGCTCGGCTCCAAGGTTTACGACGACAACGACGAGCTCTTCACGGAATTCCACGTCGAGCGCCGGATCTTCATCCCTCTCGCCCAGATCCCCAAGCCCTTGCGCGACGCCATCCTCGCGGTAGAGGACGCGCGCTTCTATTCCCACTGGGGGGTGGACCCCATGGGAATTGCCCGGGCCATTTATCAGAACTTCAGGCGGGGGCGGATCGTGGAGGGTGGCAGCACCATCACGCAGCAGCTCGCCAAGGTGCTGTTTCTCACGCCCGACAAGAGCCTGGACCGCAAGCTCAAGGAGGCCTTTCTCGCCCTCGAGCTGGAGCGCCGCTACTCCAAGGACCGCATTCTCGAGATGTACCTGAACCAGATCTACTTCGGCGCCGGGGCCTTCGGCGTGGAGGCGGCGGCGCGCACGTACTTCGGCAAATCCGTCTCCGAGCTGGGGCTGCCGGAGGCCGCGCTGCTGGCGGCCCTGCCACGGGCGCCGTCCACGTACTCCCCGTTCGAGCACCCCGAGCAGGCCCGCCGCCGCCGCGCCCACGTCCTGAACCGGATGGTGGAGGTGGGCGCGATCACCAAAGCCCGGGCGATCGGCGCCAGCACTGCGGACCTCGCCCTCGTCCCGCCCGAGCGGCGGCGGACCACCGGGCCGTACTACGCGGAGTACATCCGGCAGCTCCTCGAAGAGAAGTACGGCGCCGACATCGTCTACAAGGGCGGCCTCAGCATCTACTCAACCATCAGCCCCACGATGCAGCTCCAGGCCGAGCAGGCCCTGCGGGAGGGGCTCAAGACCCTGGAGGGGCGCACCCAGACCGTCGCCAAAGGCCGGCCGGCGAAAACCCTGTCCGAGCGCCCGGAGGGAGCCGTCCTGACGATCGACCCCCAGACGGGATACATCAAGGCGATGGTGGGCGGCTACGATTTCTTCCGCAGCGAGTTCAACCGGGCGGTGCAGGCCCGCCGCCAGCCGGGCTCGGCCTTCAAGCCGTTCGTGTACCTCGCCGCCCTCGAGTCGGGCCTCACGCCGGCCACGACCATCGAGGATGCCCCGGTCACGTACCCCTTCGGCCAGAACGGCAAGCCCTGGAAGCCCGACAACTACGACCGGAAGTTCCGCGGCGTCACCACGCTCCAGCAGGCCGTCGAGGAGTCGATCAACGTGGTGACCGTCAAGCTCCAGGAGCAGATCGGGATCCGCCGCACCGTGGAGGTGGCGCGCCGGCTCGGCGTCCAGAGCCCCCTCAACGACGACCTCACCATCGCGCTCGGCTCCTCGGATCTGACGCTCCTGGAGCTCACCTCGGCCTACGGGACCCTCGCCAACCAGGGGGTTTGGGTCGCGCCCACGGCCATCCGGTACGTGACCGACGCCGAGGGGAAGCTCCTCGAGGAGAACATCCCGCAGGGGCGGGAGGCAATCTCCCCCGAGATCGCCTACGTGATGACCCACATGCTGCGCGGCGTGGTCGAGCGCGGGACCGGCGTGGGCGCCAAGACGCTCGGTCGCCCCCTCGCCGCCAAGACGGGGACCACCAACGACTATTCCAACGCGTGGTTCATCGGCTTCACGCCGAAGGTCGTCACCGGCGTCTGGGTCGGCTACGATCGGCCGCGGAGCCTCGGCCGGGACGAGACGGGATCGCGGGTGGCGGTGCCGATCTGGGTGGACTACATGAGCCGGGTGCTGGCCGGGACGCCGTCGGAGGAGTTCCCGGTGCCGGAGCGCGTGGTGCTGGTCCCGATGGACATGGACCCGGCGGGGACGTGCGTCAAGCCCGTGGTGATGGCGTTCGTGCGGGGTACCGAGCCGCTCGCGACCTGCGGCCCCCCCAAGAACTGATCGCGGCGCCTGGCGGCCGGCGGGTCCTGCCCCGGCGGGCGGGCCTCAGGTCTTCTGGGATGGAGAAGGATAGCGCGGGGCCAGGGTCGCCCAGGACTCGCCCCCGAAGAGCCGCTCGAACACGGCGGCCAGCTCGTCGATGGCCACGCGGATCTGGCCCATCGAGTCGCGATCCCGGATCGTGACCTGCCGGTCTCCCGCCTCGCCCTTGTCGGGATCGCCCACCGTCTGGACGTCCACCGTAACGCAGTAGGAAGTGCCGACCTCGTCCTGCCGGCGGTAGAGGCGGCCGATCGCCGCCGTGTCGTCGTAGACCGTGACCCAGCGCCGCGCGAGGTCCCCGCGAATCGCCTGGGCGGTCTTCACGATCTCCTCGCGCTTCTTGAGCAGCGGGAGCACGGCGATCTTGATCGGGGCCAGCTCGGGGTGGAGCTGGAGCACCACCCGCTTCTCCCCCCGCACCTCCTCCTCCCGGTAGGCGTCCACCAGAAAGGCCAGGAGGCTCCGGTCTGCCCCCGCGGAGGGCTCGATGACGTAGGGAACGATGTGCTCCTTCCGCTCCTCGTCGAAGTACGTGAGCGACTTGCCGCTGAACTTGGCGTGCTGCTTCAGGTCGAAGTCGGTCCGGTTGGCGATGCCCTCCAGCTCACTCCAGCCCATGGGGAAGCGGTACTCGACATCGGCCGTCCGCTTGGCGTAGTGGGACAGCTCATCCCGGCCATGCTCGCGCAGCCGCAGGTTGTCGGGCCGGATGCCGTAGCGCCGGTACCAGGCCAACCGGTCCTCGATCCAGCGCTCGTGCCAGTGCTCGTCCGCCGGCTTGCCGTCCACGCTGTCTCTCGGGTTGACGAAGTACTCGATCTCCATCTGCTCGAACTCGCGCGTCCGGAAGATAAAGTTGCCCGGGGTGATTTCGTTGCGGAAGCTCTTGCCGATCTGGGCGATGCCGAAGGGGAGCTTGAGCCGCATGGCCTGGAGCACGTTGTCGAAGTTCACGAAGATGCCCTGGGCGGTCTCGGGGCGGAGGTACGTGACCGCCGCGTCCTCTTCCACCGGGCCCATGAACGTCTTGAACATCAGGTTGAACTGCCGCGGCGCCGTCAGCTCGCCCTTCCCGCACTCGTGGCAGAGGGTGCGGCGACTCCCGCAGTGCTTGCAGGGCTCTCCCCCCGGGATGTCAAACTTGTTGTTGGCCTTCGCCGGACAGTAGTGGACCCACGGCCCACCGTCGAGCTGGTCGGCCCGGAAGCGCCGCTTGCAGGCCCGGCAGTCCACCATCGGATCGGTGAAGTGGTCCACATGGCCGCTGGCCTTCCACACCGTCGGGTGCATCAGGATGGAGGCGTCGAGCCCGACCACGTCGGGGCGCAGGTGGACGTTGTCCCGCCACCAGACGCGCTTGACGTTGTTCTTCAACTCGACGCCGAGCGGCCCGTAGTCCCAGCACGAGCCGGTGCCGCCGTAGATCTCGCTGGACTGGAAGATGAAGCCGCGCCGCTTGGCCAGCGAGACGATCGTGTCCATGTTCATCGCAACGCTCCGATGGGGGCGCGGATCTGCGCGCGGAAGCGCGCGCTCCGGGGAACCTGGCCGATCAGCCGGGTCATCTGCTCCTCGAGCGCGCCGGCCATCTCCGCCTCCAGCGGCGGCGGCAGGGCTGCCCGCAGCGCCTCGTCCCAGGAGAGGGTCCGGAGACGGCGAAGGGCGGCGACGGCCGCCCCCGAGAGGTCCACGCCGTCGCTGCCGTAGGGGGCGCACGGCTCGCAGACCACCCCCCCGGCGGTGAAATCCAGACGCGCGGCGCCTCGAGGGAACGGCGAGGGCTTGCCGCACTCGAGGCAGCGGTCCAGCCGGAGGCGGTGGCCGAGCAGGTCTACCGCCCGGATGGCAAAACAGAAGGCCGTGCGAGCCGGCCGGCCGGAGCCCTCGAAGGCCTTCAAGGTCCTCAGGAGCAACCCGTAGAGCGTGGGGCTCGGATCCCGATCGGCGGAGAGCCGGCCGAGGCATTCCACCACCCAGGAGCCCAGCGTCAGCCGCTCCAGGTCCTCCCCCACCGCCTGGAAGGGATGGATGATGTCGAAGGCATCCACCTTGGCGAGGTCACTCCGCTCGGTCTCGAAGAAGAGGAGCTGCCCCTGGGTGAAGAGCTCGAGCGCGCTCCCGAAGCGCGAGCGCTGCCGTCGCGCCGCCTTCGCCACCCCGCGGACCTTTCCGAATTCGCGGGTGTAGAAGGTGACGAGCCGATCGCTCTCGCCGAGCGCCATCCTGCCGATCACGACCGCCTGGGTCTTCCTCAGTGCCATCGTCTCCTCATCTCGCCCCCTCACCTTCATCCTCTCCCCCCGAGGGGGAGAGGGCAGGGTGAGGGGAGCTAGGAGGTCGACTTGAAACCAAGCTCGCGCAGCGCTTGCGCGTCACGGCGCCAGTTTCGGCGCACCTCGACTTTGAGTTCCAGATACACGGGGATCCCGAAGAAGGCTTCGAGGTCCCGGCGGGCGGTGCTCCCGATCTTCTTCAGCATCGCCCCGCCCCGGCCGATCAGGATCCCCCGCTGCGAGACCTGCTCGACGAAGATCGAGGCCCGGATGTACAGCCGCGCCTCGCCCTGCCGCTCGGTCAGCTCCTCCACCCGGACCGCACAGGCGTAGGGAATCTCCTGGTGGGTGAACTGGAAGATCTTCTCGCGGACGACCTCCGCGACGAAGAACGTCTCGGGCTGGTCGGTCAGCGTGTCGGGCGGGAAGTAGGCCGGATGCTCGGGGAGTACCTCCACGGCCAGCTCCAGCAGGCGGTCGCAGTTGGTCCCGTCCACCGCCGAGATCGGCAGGACTTCCTTGAAGGGATACTGCCGCCGGTACGCCTCGATCAGCGGCAGGAGCCGGGTCTTGGGCCGGACGAGGTCGGCCTTGGTGAGGCAGCAGAAGACCGGGCCCCTGAACCCCGCCAGCACCTTGAGGGGCCCCTCGTCCATCTCGCCGGGCGCCGCGGTGGCGGGGACGAGCAGGCAGACCAGGTCCACCTCCTCGAGGGAACGGTGGACGGTCTTGACCATGAACTCGCCCAGCGGCCCCCCGCCTTCGGTGAGCCCCGGCGTGTCCACGAAGACGACCTGCCAGCCCGGTCCGTTCTTGATGCCCGTGATCCGCGTCCGGGTCGTCTGGGGGCGGGGGGAGACGATGGCCAGCTTCTCCCCCACCAGGCGATTCAGCAACGTGGATTTGCCGACGTTGGGACGGCCGAAGAGACAGACGAACCCCGCGCGGAAGGTTGCCATCGCCGTCAGTCGGGCAGGAGCCCCTGCCAGAGTCTGGCGGGAAGGCCGGGCGCGGTCTTCTCCAGAATCTCGCGCTCGCGCTGGTGCATGAGCCGGGCCTCCCGCGGATCCCCGTCGTCGTACCCGGCCAGGTGGAGGAGACCGTGGACCACCAAGAGGTCGAGTTCGAGGCCCACGGGAACCCCCAGCCGCCGAGCCTGGCGCTGCGCCGTCTCCGCCGACACCACGACCTCCCCCCAGAGCCCCGAGGGCCCCGGCGCTTCCAGGGGAAAGGCCAGGACGTCGGTGGGCCGGCGGTGCCGGAGATACCGCGCGTTCAGGCGCCGGATCCGGGCGTCGTCCACGAAGGTCAGATGCACCCCGGCCCCGGGGCGCCCCAGACCCCTGAGCGCGCGCCGCGCCGTTCGGAGGATGCGCCGCCGGGGAATGGGAACCCGGCGCTGGAGGTTCGCCAGCTCGACGGCCATCACTTCCCTGCCGCCGCCGGTCCGGGCTCTTTGGCGTGGGCGCCGCGCTCCTCGTAGGCCCTGACGATCTGGGCGACCAGCTCGTGCCGGACCACGTCCTTCTCGGTGAAGTACACGAAGCGGATCCCCTCGATGCCCTTGAGCACGGCCTGGATCTCGATGAGGCCCGACGGACGGCTCGCCGGCAGATCCACCTGCGTGATGTCGCCCGTGATCACCATCTTGGAGTTGAACCCGAGGCGGGTGAGGAACATCTTCATCTGCTCGGAGGTCGTGTTCTGGGCCTCGTCCAGGATGATGAAGGAGTCGTTCAGCGTCCGGCCCCGCATGTAGGCCAGCGGCGCGATCTCGATGATGCCCTTTTCCACCAGCGCGGCCACCTTGTCCGCCTCCAGCATGTCGTAGAGCGCGTCGTAGAGGGGGCGGAGGTAGGGGTGGACCTTCTCGAACATATCGCCGGGGAGGAAACCGAGCCGCTCGCCCGCCTCGACGGCCGGCCGCGTGAGGATGATGCGGGCCGCCTCCCGTTTGGTCAGCGCCGAGACCGCCATCGCCACCGCGAGGTAGGACTTGCCCGTGCCGGCGGGACCAATCGCCACGACGACGTCGTGGGAGCGGATGGCGTCCACGTAGCGCTTCTGGTTGATCGTCTTGGGGCTGATCTGCTTCTTGCGCGAGGGCACCGAGATGGTGTCGAGGAGGATCCCCTTGAGGTCGGCCGCCTCGTCGTCGCCGAGCATCCGGAGGGCCGCCCGCACGTCGGCCGAGTGGATGGGGGTGCCCGCGTGGACCAGGTCGGAGAGCTGGGTCAGGAGGCGCTCGGCCCGGGCCACCCGCGGCTCGTCCCCCTTCAGGATGATCTCGTTGCCCCGGGCCACGATCCGGAGAGCCAGCAGCGACTCCAGCGCCCTCAGGTTCTCGTCGTTGCGCCCGAAGAGGGGGAGCAGGTCGGCCTCGGACGGCAGGAGGATGCGGCGGGTGACGACGGCTTCAGTCAACGGCAGGAAACCCTTGGCGCCATAGCTAAAGAATACCGCACGTCAGTCTCCCTCGGCCAGCCGGATTCCGAGGTCCTTGAGCTGGCCCGGGTCCACCGGCGCCGGCGCGTCGGTGAGCGGGCACGTCCCCTTCTGGGTCTTGGGAAAGGCGATCACCTCGCGGATCGACTCCTCGCCGGCCAGAAGCGCGACCAGGCGGTCCAGCCCGGCGGCGATCCCGCCCATGGGGGGGGCGCCGAATTCGAGCGCCTCCAGGAGAAATCCGAAGCGCGCCCGGGCCTCCTGGGGGGCGATGCCGAGCAGTTTGAACAGCTTCTCCTGGACCGATTGCTGGTGGATGCGGATCGAGCCGCCTGCCGCCTCCTGGCCGTTGATCACCAGGTCATAGGCCTTGGCGCGGGCGCCCCCGGGATCCGTGTCCAGGAGGGGGAGGTCCTCGTCACGGGGAGCCGTGAACGGATGGTGAACGGCGTCCCACCGCCGCTCCTCCTCGTTCCACTCCACCAGGGGAAAGTCGAGCACCCAGCACACCCTGAATTCCTGAGGTGGGACCAGCTTCAGGCGTTGAGCGATTTCCTGGCGGAGGCGGCCGAGCACCGCCGCCGCCAGCGGCATCCGGTCTCCGACGAGGAGGAGCAGATCTCCCGGCGCGGCGGCCAGTCGGGACAAGAGCGGGGCCTTCACGGGCTCGAGGAATCGGGCGACCGGCGACTGGAGGCCATCGGGGTTGACCTTCACCCACACGAGCCCCTTGGCCCCGAAGCCCTTGGCCGCCTCGGTCAGATCGTCGAGGTCCTTCCGGCTCATGCCCCCGCCGCCGGGCACGCGGAGACCCTTCACCGCGCCCCCCGCCGCGACCACCTGGGCGAAGGCCTGGAACTCGGCTGCCTTGAACAGGTCGGAACAGTCGGAAAGCTCCAGCCCGTACCGGAGATCGGGCTTGTCGCTGCCGAAGCGCGCGATCGCCTCGTCGTAGGCGAGGCGCGGGAACGGGGCCGGCAGGTCGATCCCGCCGACCCGCTTGAAGACTTCCACCAGCATGCCTTCGACGATCGGCAGGAACTCGTCCCGGTCGAGGAAGGAGGTCTCGATGTCGATCTGGGTGAACTCCGGCTGCCGGTCCTTCCGGAGGTCCTCGTCGCGGAAGCAGCGCACGATCTGGAAGTACCGCTCGAAGCCGCCGACCATCAGGAGCTGCTTGAAGAGCTGGGGCGACTGGGGGAGGGCGTAGAAGTGTCCGCGGTTCAAGCGGCTCGGCACCAGGAAGTCGCGGGCGCCCTCCGGGGTCGAGCGGGTGAGGAAGGGGGTTTCTACCTCGATGAACCCTTGGCCGTGAAGGTAGTCGCGCACCGCGCGGCAGATCCGGTCCCGGATCACGAAGTTCCGTAAGACCTGGGGCCGCCGCATATCGAGATAGCGGTACTTGAGCCGCACCGCCTCGTCCACAGCCGCCTCTTCCTCCAGGGGGAAGGGCAGCGGCTTGGACTCGTTCAGGATCTTGAGCCGGCTGACCTGGACCTCCACTTCTCCCGTGGGCAGCTTCGGGTTCTCCGTGCCGGGCGGGCGGCGCTGGACCGTGCCCTGGACGGCCAGCACGAACTCGGAGCGGACTTCCTGGGCCGTGGAATGGGCCTCACCGCTGGTCGCGGGGTTGAAGACGCACTGGGTCAACCCCTCCCGGTCGCGCAGGTCCACGAAGATCAGCCCGCCGTGGTCTCGCCGCCTGAAGGCCCACCCCATGAGCGTCACTGTCTGGCCCACGTGGGCCGCCCGCAACTCGCCGCAGGTGTGAGTCCGGCGCCAGCCGCCGAGCATGGCCGTCATCGAACCTCGGAGGGGGGCTCCGCCCCCCTTCCGACTCCTCCGAGAGCGATCAACTCCGCCTCAAGCCGGTCGAGGGGCACCGGGCGCTGGGTGCCGGAGCCCATCTCGCGGATCAGCGCTTCGCCCTTCTCGAGCTCGCTCTCGCCCAGGATCACGACGTAGGGCACCTTGAGGCGGTTCGCCCGATCCAGCTCGTTCCTGAGCTTGCGGACGCCGTAGCCCACTTCCACGGTGACGCCGCTGTGGCGCATTGCCTGGGCCACAGGCAAGAGGCGAACCAGGGCCTTGTCCCCGAGAGGGATGAGCAGGGCCAGCGGGACGGCGTCCTGCGCGTCGGGAGGGAGGAGGAGGACGACCCGCTCCATCCCCACGGCGAAGCCGATCCCCGGGTCGGGGGGGCCGTCCAGGAGCTGGACGAGCCCGTCGTAGCGGCCCCCGCCCGCCACGGCGTTCTGGGCCCCCAGCTCCCCCGTCAGCAGCTCGAAGGTCGTGCGCACGTAGTAGTCGAAGCCGCGCACCAGGCGGGGCGTCACCACATACGGCAGGCTCAGGGCCTCCAGATATTGGCGGACGCGGGCGAAGTGCTCGCCGCACTCCTTGCAGAGGGCGTCCAGGATCGAAGGGGCCGTATCGAGGACCTCCTGGCAGTCGGGCTTCTTGCAGTCAAGTGCGCGGAGGGGGTTCCGCTCGGTCCGCTCCCGGCACTCCCCGCACAGACGCCCAGCGTTCTGGCGCAGGTACGCGACCAGCTTCTCCCGGTACGCCGGCCGGCACGCGGGGTCACCGATGGAGTTCAGGGACAGCGTGAGCCGGTCGGCGAGGCCGAGTCGCCGGAACAGCTCCATGAGGACGCCGATCACCTCGGCGTCGAGCGCCGGATGGTTCTCGCCGATCGCCTCCAGGTTCAGCTGGTGGAACTGACGGTAGCGGCCGGCCTGGGGGCGCTCGTAGCGGAACATCGGCCCGACCGTGTAGAGGCGGACGGGCTTGGCCAGGACGTGGAGCCCGTGCTCCACGTATGCTCGAAGCACCGACGCCGTCGCTTCGGGACGGAGGGTGAGACTCTCGCCGCTCCGGTCCTCGAAGGTGTACATCTCTTTCTGGACGATGTCGGTCACCTCGCCGATGCCGCGGGCGAAGAGCTCCGTCCTCTCGAAGATGGGAGGACGGATTTCCTTGTAGCCATACGCTTCGAACACCTGGCGGGAGACGGCTTCGAGCCGCTGCCACCGCGCGGTGTCGGCGGGGAGGATGTCGTGGACGCCCCGGACGGCCTTGATCGTCACAATTGGCATCCCCCGCCGATCACGTGGGCCGAGGCCTCCACGAAGGCGGTCGGGTGGATCTTCGGCAGGACTCCCTGATACGCGTGGATCACCGGGTCAGTATATCCTCGCTGGACGCAGGACAGAAGAGGCGCGGCGCCGGCACTCGAAGAACGGCGAAGTTACCCCCACAGAGAGCGGAGCGAAACGGCGAGGCCGGGGAACAGGGACGGCGCGAACGTTGCCTCGCCCGCCAGCTGAACGGTCCGCTGGTAGCGCCCTTCGACGAGCTCAAAGGCCTCAACGGTCCGGGCATCCGGATCGACCAGCCAGTAGTGGCGCACCCCATGGCGGGCGTAGAGCTGGGCCTTCTCGACGCGATCCCGGCGGGCAGTGCCGGGTGAGAGGATCTCGACGATGAGATCCGGAGCGCCCTCCACGCCTCGATCCGTTACAATCCCCAGCCGCTGCCGGCTCACGAAGAGGAGATCTGGCACGACCACCGATGTCTTCTCCAGAATGACGTCGAACGGCGCGATAAACACCTCGCCCAGATCCTGAGCAGCCGCGAACGGTTTAAGGGCTATGAGCAAGTTGGCGGCGAAGGCTTGATGGGCCCGGCTCGGGGATGGTGTCACGAAGAGTTCTCCCTCGAGGATCTCGTACCGGCGACCGTCGTTCGGCAGCGCGCAATAGTCCTCGTAAGTCAGGACGATCCGCCCGGCGGGGGGCTGGTCTCGAGTCTCGGTTGACATCTTGTTGGCTCCCAGGCCGCCCTACTCCCCCGTGGTCATGATGATCTGGGTCTCCCCCGCGCTCTTCATCAACCCGGAGAAGCGCACCACGGACGCGATGAGCGTGGGGGGATTGTCGCCGGGGATCGCGCCGAGGCCGGTGATGCTCCCCTCGAAGCCGGAGTTGATGGACTGCATGCGGTAGCCGGCGGGGCCCCGGAAGACGACCGCGAGGAAGCCCTCCCACTGGTTCTGCGGCACGACGATCTCCTCGATCCCGTCGCCGTCGAGATCCACGGCCAGGGGCATCGGCTCCATGGAGTAAAAGTAGCTCCGGTTCCCGCGCTCGATCTGCTTCACGACCTCCATCCTCAGGTAGCCCCCGCCCCCGACGCGGGTGGACGACCGCCAGGTCTCCTGGCCATCGAGCGCGATGCCCAGCCGGCCCTGCTCGTCGATGTAGGCGAGCGCCCGGGTGTCCTTCCCGGCGATGTTGGACAGCGTCGCCCCCGTCGCGCGGAAGTTGTGCGGCACCCGCACCGGGCCGCTCACGGCGAGCGACCCGCTTCTGGGAGCCGCGCGGAGCACCCGGCCCTGCTGGAAGACCCCGTCGGGGGTGAAGGGCTGGATCCAGAGCGTCTGCCTGACCCCCTCGCCGGTGGCGTCAACCGCCAGGAGGATCTCCCCGAGATCGTCGGCCACGACGGCGGGCTTGCCGTCCCGCGTCGTGAGGATGAACGACGTGAAGGCGACGTTCTGGTGGTGCGAATAGCGGTTGACGACCACTTCGAGCACGCCGTCGCCGTCCAGGTCGGCGAGCTGAACCGAGAAGATCTTCCCGAGCGAGCGAGCGGAGTAGGTCCAATCAGCCTCCAGCGCCCGGTTCACGACGCGGTAGAGGTACACCCGCTCCCCGTCCGTGATCACAAGCCGCGGGACCTTGTCCTTCGACACGACGGCCACGTCCATGGAGACGACGGGAAAGGCGAAGCGCGCCGCCTCCTTCAGCGGGATCGAGGCCTCCCCCGTCGAGTAGGCCCCGGCCTCGAGCTCCCCGCCAAGGAGACGGGCGAGGAGAGAGCGCTGCTTCGTCGGCGGGGACGGGCGCCCCTGCGGGTCGGCGGAGAACTGCCCCTTGCCCTGGGGCTTCACGGAGGGCGGCACGAACATCGCCGTGCTCAGGAGTGGCGTGGCGGCGGGGTAGGAGTAGAGCCGCGCCTCCATATACGGTTTCCCCTGGACCCGCTTGAAGAGGACGGCCAGGAGCTGCTCCACCTTGAAGCGCTTCGCCGCGGCATCGAGTCCTTTCCCCTCGATGGCCTCCTCCGCCTTGATCCCCTGCTCGGCGAGCCAGACGCCGACCTGGTCACCCATCATGACCTGGAAGCGGCCGGTGCGGCCGAGCCCCTCGACGAGCTCCTGGACCGCGGCCTCCACCTGATTCTGCCGCTCGCCGCCCGAGAGGGGCAGCAGCGTCAACCTGATCTTCCCGGCGGAGAGCCTGACCTTATCCCCCGCCCGCGCCTCGGCGCCCTGAACAAGGGTGGCAACCGAGTACGCCTCGTGGACCTCGCCCACCGACACGCGGCCCAGCGCCTGCTCGGCGCGACCAAGAAACTCTCCGGTCTTCGGGTGCCTCAGCTCGCGCCCCTCCCGGTAGAGCGACAGCTCGATTCCCGCCTGAAGGCCATCCCGCCGTCCGATGCTCAGGGTAAGGGCCTTGCCGTGGACCTCGATCACCTCTCCCTCCACCTTGGGGAAGAGGGCCAGCACCTGGTCAACCAGGACCGCGAAGGGGGGCCGGGAGGTCTGGGCTCCCGCGACGCCTGCTGCGAGCGTCAGGAGGGCGGCGCCCAGGATGGTCGATCGCTTACCGAGAATCAAAGTTGGGCCCCGATTCCAGGTTGCCGCGGTCCGAGTGTTCCCGCCGGCGCCAGACCAGCACCGCCTTGTAGGTCGTGGGCTCGGCCCCCTGGCTCACGACGAGGTAGACGTGGTCGGCAAAGAGGGGGTTGTGGTTGACACCCACGACGGCACCGATCCCGTTCCTCAGGTCGAGCACGCGCGAGGCGTACTGCTGCCACGCGGTGCCGCGCTCCTCGTGGAGCCAGAGGAAGTTGAGCGGAGCCTTCACGGCATCGAGCTTCGCCGAGTTGACGGAGATCGCGTAGGGGAGGAACTGCCGGATCACTCCCGGGCCCTTCAGGGCCAGGCGGTGAAGCTCCTGGTTCTTGGTGGTGGACGGGGCTACGACCCAGACGCTCTGCTCTCCCGGCTTTCCTTCCCAGCGAACCTCGTCCCAGAGCTCCTGCTCCAGGCCCCCCTGCCGCACCTCGGCCCGGACCCGAACGCCCCCCCAGGCGCGGGCGATCGGCTCGCGAACCGCCTGGAGGTGGCGGTCGTAGAGGAGCGCCCCCTTGGGCATCTCGCCGCGATCCAGGCTCTCCTGGAGCCGCTCGAGACCGGGCCCTGTCGCCCCGTCGGCCAGTTCCCCCCGCTTGAGGAAAGAGGAAAAGGATTCATCGAACAGACTGACTGCCTGGAGGCGGTACTCGACGGCGGAGGCGGGCAGCGGCAGCACCGCGAGTCCGAGCAGCCCCACTCCCACCCAGAGCGCCAGCCTCACACGCATGAGGTCACTATACCCCCCGGCCCCAAGACGAGCAAGGACGGCGCACCCCTCACCCTGCCTTTCCCCCCCTCACCCTGCCCTCTCCCCCAGCGGGGGAGAGGATTAAAGGTGAGGGGGAAAGAAAAGGGGCACCGAGATCTACTCCCGGTGCCCCTTGGTCTTGCTGGTCCGGCGACCCGCTAGAAGGTGTACCTCACGCGGGCCGTCGTCGTGTAGACGTTCTCGGCGTCGAACCTCCTGAATGTGCCCGCCTGCCCGGCGGCGGCGTTGGTAAACGTCGCGAACCGGTTAGTGTCATAGGCGGAGCCTGCGACCAGGATACCGTACACCCAGTCGAACGTCAGACCGGGGGCGAAGCGCCAGGTGAACCCGGCCGCCAGGTCGGTCCCGAGGAAGCTGGCATTGCCCTCGTCCCGCCGGGTGCAGGGGAACAGAGTAGAGGTCTGAGCATCTCCGGTCGTGTTACAAGCGATGCCGGCGGCGGTAATGGCTCCGTTGTCGGTCGGCACCGAGCGGGCCGTCCACCACGGCGCCACGCTGCCGTAGACGCTGAGCTGAGGCGTCCAGTCGTACGTGGCCTTGACCGCGAAGCCTGCCCGGCCGTAGCGGTCATAGCTGATGTTGTTTCCCATGAAGTACGCACCGACTGGCGTATAGACGCCCTGGAAGTAGTCGATGGACGACAGAGGCACCCCTTCGCCCCAGCCGAAGAAGTACGTGCTGTCAACCTGGAAGGGCTGGTAGTAGCGGATCTCCTCGTTCAGGTTATCCGCGGTCTTGTTCCCCGAGGTGTACATGGCGCGGGTCTGGAGGAAGAGCGGGCCCATGCGGTAGCCGGCCTCGACGTCGGCGATCCACGCGCTGATGTTAGCGGTCTTGCGGCGGATGGTGGCGCCGGCATTGGCGGCCGTGGTCCCGACCCCGGGATCGCCAGGCGCTACGAAACGCTCCCGCTGGCCGAACTGGTAGAAGGCCGTCGGCGCGACGTACCAGGGGCCGCTGGCCCACCGAGCGTCAACGCCAATCCAGTGGCGCTGTTCCTCGACCGAGCGGCACTGTACCCCCGAGCCGCCAGCGCCGAGGCAGGGCGTGACCACGCCCGGCGCGCCAACCGCCAGATCAGGGGCGAAGTTGGCGACACCGACCCCATAGCCACCGACGGCACGGCGGACGGCACCCGACGTGGTGCCCTCGAGCTCCTGGAAGGCGTAGATCGGGCTCACGCGGAGCTCCTTAGTCGCCTGCCAGTCGGCCTTGAGGATGAGCCCCCAGTCGTCGCCGCGGCCGAAGCGGCCTGTGGCGGCGGCAGTGCTCTGCTGGTGGCCGGCGTAGTCCTCTTCAAGCTGGGCGTAGGTGAGGCTGAAGCCCAGGGTCGGGCTGAGCTTCATCCTGACGGTCCCGCCACCGAAGTCAGAGTCGGCGAGGATGGAGGGCTTCAGGCCCAGCGCGTAGGGCTGGCCACCCACTGTCATGGTCCCCGCCCACGGGATGAAGGGCAGCAGCGAGCCCGGGCCCGAGAACGGGAACTCCACGTACATCCACTTGATCTCGATGACGCTCAGGACGTCGGTGTTGGCGTCGAACCCGCCGCTCGTGCCGAAGGTCTGAGGCGTGATGAACCCGCTGTCCGAGTTGTCGGCGCCGGCCACCTGGCCGTAGGCAAGGTCGATCTCGAGGCCCAGGACGGCCTTGGCCTTGCCCAGCTCGCCGATGACGTCGAAGCGGCCGCGGGTCCGGGCGTACATGTGGTCGTCGTCAGGGTTCGTGATGCCGCCCGTGGCCAGGTCGAACTGGCTCATGTTGCGGCTGAAGTTCACCAGGTTATCGACGAGGCCCGTGATCGTCACCTTCGGGGTCGGGGCTGCCGGGGCCTGCGCCCAGACCGGCGGGGAGAGCACCCCGAGGAGGGTGAGTACCGCAAGAGCAACCACCCAGTACCGTCTCATTACCGCCTCCTCATGTGTGGTTTGACTTCCGGTATCGTTTCACTTTGCGCGCGCAAAACTTGTTCGTTCGAAGTTTACTGCTCGCGATCCCTGTCCGGTGGCGTTCACCACCTCCTCTTCCTTAGAAAATCCTCCACAACTGGAGGAGGCAAAAAGACGCTATTTCTCGAATAAAGGTGCCCCTTTTTACCCCATCGGACAGGAGCCCGTCAAGCAAAAAATGCCGGGAGTCACCCCCCCTCCCCCAGAGCCTTCAGGTGCTCCTTGGCCGACAGCCCCAGGGGGGTGTCCGGCCCGAGCTCCCGGGCCTGGCGGAAGGCGGCCCGGGCCTCGTCCCGGCGCCCCGCTTTCACCAAAACGAGCCCCAAATGGTAGTAAGCAGAGACGAACTTAGGAGACAGCCGGAGGACCATCCGGAAGGACTCCTCGGCCTCCTGGAGCCGGTCGAGGTTGTAGTGGGCCCAGCCCAGGTTGTGGTAGGTGTTTTCAAGGTCGGAATAACCCGGGACCGCCAGCGCCTCCCGGTACTGCTGAATGGCCTCCCGCCACTTGCCCACCGTGGCATAGGCGACCCCCAGATTGTGGCGGGTCTCCCCCCATCGGGGATTGAGATCCACGGCCCGCTTGAACTCTTCCAGCGCCTCCGGGCTGCGCCCGAGGCCGAGATAGACGACACCCAGGGCGTTGGAGTACTGGGCCACGCTCGGGTCGAGGTGAACCGCTTCCTGGAGGGAGGAGAGGGCCATGGCCAGCCGCCCGTCGTTGAATTCCGCCACCCCACGCTCGAAGGCCGACTGCGCCTGGAGGCGCGTCACCTCGGTCTGCTTGCCGCTCGCGCACCCCGCCAGGACGGCAGCGCCGAGCCCGATGGCCACCCACCCGAGCGTCCCGAACCTTGACAGCCCCTGACCCCTCATGTACGCTTTTCCCCGTGCCAACTTACGAGTATGAGTGCTCCGGGTGCGCGCGAACCTTCGAGGTCCGCCAGCGCATTTCGGAGGCTCCCCTGGAGCGCTGCCCCCACTGCCGCGGCAGCGTTCACCGCATTCTGTCCCCCGCCCCCTTCATCCTGAAGGGATCCGGCTGGCACGCGACCGACTACCCCTCGGAAGCGCGGAAGAAGGCGGTCAGCGAGGAAAAGAAGGCGGCGGGAGACTCCCCCGCCTCGTCCTCGAAGACCGCTCCTGCCAGCACTTCCTCGTCAGAGTCTAGCCCCTCCACGACCTAGCCCCAAGTTTTACCGCTTCCTGACACTGACCGGGGACCCACGCCGAGCCCTCGTGCTCGCCGACGCGCTCCCCTCCCTCACGGCGATCTCGAGCCGGTCGCTCCCGCCGACGAGCGCCCCGGCTCCTCCGGCGGGAATGTCGGCGAAACAGCCGACGATGCTCCCGACCTCCTTCCCCTCGACCTCGACGACCAGCGCCTCGGCCGGCCCCAGCGCCTCGAGGTCGGCGGCCCGGACCGACGTCACGAGATTGCCGAACCGGTCCGCGTGAACCACCTCGCCCACGAGGCCATCCCCCTGCCGGCGCGCGGTGGGCCACGGGATCAGGACCGGATCGGTCACCGGCGGACCGAAGCTCCCCAGGGGAATTCCCTGAGCCACGTACGCCGCAGCTGGGGCAAAGACGTCCCGCCCGTGAAACGTCCGGCTCACGCGAGGAAGGCGGTAGGCGGGGGTCTCCAGGCACACGGCGGTCCATCCCGGGATGCCCAGGAGAAAACTGAAGAGGCCGTTGTCGGGGCCGACACAGTACTGACCGCCCGCATGGATCGCGAGAGGCCGCCGTGCGCTCCCCACCCCCGGGTCCACGACGGCCAGATGGATGGTCCCGGCAGGAAAGAAGCCCACCGCGGCCTCAAGGGCCAGGGCCCCTTCCACGACATCGTGGGGAGCGACCTCGTGGGTCAGGTCCACCAGGCGCGCGCCGGGCGCGATCCCGAGGATCAC
>LDXP01000043.1 GCA_001443385.1 Candidatus Rokubacteria bacterium CSP1-6 | reverse complement strand
CAGCCCGTGGTAGTGTCGACCAGGAAGGGGCTCCCGGAATGGCCGGGGACCACGACGAGCTGGAACCGCCCCACCTGGGGGCCGGCTTCGCCGGGGGAGGTCGCCGCCTGGGCGAAAACCACCCCGGGTAGAAGCATGAACAGGAGCAAGGCGGCGAGCGGAAGTCCGCGAACCAGTCTGCTAGCCCGAACCAATGCTGCGGGTACCCCCTGATGGGCCGTCGCCTTCGCTCAGATAGGAGCCGGAACCGAGCCCCCAGCCGCGAGCGAGACCGTGGGGCTCGCACGGTAAGTAGCTATTGAATCTACCCGAGCTAGGTCCTGAGTGCAAGGGCTTTCACAAAAAGTGCAAGGGCTTTCTTAACAAAGGGGGGGTGCCTGGGGGGGCTCGCCATCCCCCTGAAACCGCGGGTTTTTCTTGTCCCCCGGGCGGGGCTCGTGCTAGATTGGAGGCCCTACCGTCCCGTGCGGGGACGGAAGTGTCGTCCGGACCTGACAGGGGGTCGTCCGATGTTATTCAACGTGCTCGCCGGGATGTTCTCCAACGACCTCGCCATCGACCTGGGCACGGCCAACACGCTGGTCTACGTCCGAGGCGAGGGCATCGTCCTCAACGAACCCTCCATCGTCGCCATCCACCAGGCGGACGGCTCGGTGCAGGCCGTGGGGCACGAGGCCAAGGCCATGCTGGGCCGGACGCCAGGGAACATCGTCGCCATCCGCCCCCTGAAGGACGGCGTCATCGCCGATTTCGACGTCACCGAGAAGATGCTCCACTACTTCATCTCGAAGGTGCACCGGCGTCGCACGCTGGTGCACCCGCGGATCGTCATCGGCGTTCCCTCCGGAATCACACAGGTGGAAAAACGGGCCGTGAGGGACTCGGCGATGCAGGCCGGGGCGCGCGAGGTCTATCTGATCGAGGAACCGATGGCCGCGGCCATCGGCGCGGGGTTGCCCATCCAGGAGCCGGGCGGCAACATGATCGTTGACATCGGGGGCGGAACCACCGAGGTGGCCGTCATCTCCTTGTCAGGGGTCGTCTACTGCAAGTCCGTCCGGATCGCGGGCGATGAGATGGACGAAGCCATCGTCCAGTACATCAAGAAGCACTACAACCTCCTGGTGGGAGAGCGGCGGTCGGAGGAGCTGAAGATCCATCTGGGATCGGCCTACCCCATGGGGACGGATCGGCAGACCACGGAGGTGAAGGGACGCGACCTCATCGACGGGATCCCGAAGACCATCGTCATCACCGACGAGGAGGTGCGCGAAGCCCTCCGGGAGCCCATCATGACCATCGTGGAGACGGTCCGCACCTGTCTCGAGCGGACGCCGCCGGAGCTGGCGGCGGACATCGTGGACAAGGGGATCGTCCTCACGGGCGGCGGGGCGCTGCTCCGCGGCCTGGATCTCCTCCTCCGCCAGGAGACGAATCTTCCCATCACCGTCGCCGACGAACCCCTCTCCTGCGTGGCCCTCGGAACCGGCAAGGTGCTCGACGAGCTGGATCTCCTCAAGAAGGTGGCGATCCCCGCCTAGTTCCCGTAGGACCCGCCCCGTGCGGGGGCGGTGGGGCGCAAGGGTCGCGACTGGGGGCCGTCGGTGAGATATCGGAAGTACGCCGTCCTGGTGTCGGTGCTCCTGATCTCTCTCCTGTTCCTGAGTCTGGGGACGCGGGGAGGGGGAACCGGGAAGCCGGGCGAGCTCCTCGCGTTCTTCATCACCCCCCTGCAGGCGGCCCTGTCGAAGATCCAGAGCTCCGCCTTCGGCGCCTGGTCCGCCTATCTCGACTGGAAGAACGCGCGACGCGAGAACCAGGCGCTGCGGGAGGAGCTGGAGCGCCTCCGCATCCAGTCCCTCCAGGTGGAGGATACCCAGCGGGAGAACCTCCGGCTGCGCCGCCTCCTCGCCCTCCGGGATCGCCTCCCGCTCTCGACGCTGGCGGGAGAGGTCATCGCCAAGGAGTGGGGCGGCTGGGTCCGGTCGGTCACGGTGAACCGGGGCCGCAGCGACGGGATCGTGCGGCTCACGCCGGCCATCGTCCCCGAGGGCCTGCTGGGCCGGGTGGTCGAGGTCCGCGCCCGGGCCGCGGTGATCCAGCTCCTGAACGATCCCTCGTCGGCCGTGGCCGTGATGGTGCAGCGCACGCGCACCGCCGGCGTGGCCGAGGGCGAGCCGGGAGGCGCGGTGCGCCTGAAGTTCATGGCCCGCGACGGCGGGGGCGCCCAGGTCGGCGACCTCATCGTGACCTCCGGGCTCGGCGGGGTCTTCCCCAAGGGACTGCCCGTCGGCCGCGTGATCGCCGTCGAGGACAAGGGCTCGGCCCTCTTTCATTACGCGCGGCTCCACCCCGTGGCCGACTTCGCCCGGGTGGAGGAGGTGCTCCTCCTCACGGGACAGACCGGGGCGGACCTGCTGCCCCACTTCTCCCTCGAGCTGCTCGAGCCGGGAGCCTAGGGCCGTGCGTGTGTCCCTCGCCCTCATGCTGCTCGGCGGCGGCCTCGCCCAGACGAGCGTGGCGCCCGCGCTCCGGATCGGCGCCGTGGCTCCGGACATCCCGCTGATCCTCACCGTGCTCCTCGGGCTCAAGCGGGGCCCGGAGGTCGGCTGCCTGTCGGGATTCGCCGTGGGGCTGCTGCAGGACGTGGCGGCCGGCGGCTTCGTCGGGGCTCAGGCCCTCACCAAGGCGCTGGTGGGCTTCGTCGCCGGGCTCATCGGCGAGCGGCTCCTGGTCGGGAACCCGCTGGTCCAGGTGCCCGGGCTCGTGCTGCTGACCCTGGCTGAGGGGCTCGGGCGCTACTGGCTCCTCCAGCTGCTCCACTTCCCCGCCGCCTTCGGCGAGGTCATGCTCCACGTGGTCCTGCCGCAGGCCCTCTACAACGGCTTCCTCGGCGCGGCCGGCGTGCTCGCCCTCAGCGTGCTCGAGGCGCACCGGAGCGGCTCCCTGTGGCGCTGAGGGGATTCGGCGGCGGCCGCGGCCCACGGCGGGACCCGCTTGCCCGCCGGCTTCTGTTCCTGACCGTCGGCACGCTGGCGGGCTTCCTCGTGCTCCTGGGCCAGCTCTGGTACCTCCAGGTGCTCGAGGGCGCGCGGCTCCGGGACCTCTCCGAGAGGAACCGGATCCGGGTCCGGCCCGCCGCCGCGCCCCGCGGCATCCTGTTCGACAAGAACGGCCTCGCCCTGGTGGACAACCGCCCGGCGTTCACGCTCTCGCTGATCCCGCGCGAGATGGACAACCGCGACACGGTGCTGGCCCGCCTCAGCGCGCTCCTCCGCATCCCGCTGAGCGAGCTGATGGAATCCCTGGCGCGCGTGCCTCCCGACTCGTTCATGCCCGTGCGCATGCGCCGCGGGCTCACGATGGAGGAGGTCGCGAAGGTCGAGGAGTGGAAGCTCGAGCTCCCGGGCGTCGTCGTGGAGGTGGAGCCCCAGCGGGTGTACCCCAGCCCCCGGCTGGGGGCGCACCTGCTCGGCTACGTTCGCGAGGTGAGCGAAGAGCAGATGCGGCAGGGGCGCCACCGGCGCGGCGACATGGCGGGGCAGAGCGGGCTGGAGCGGCTGCTGGACGAGTACCTGCGCGGGAGGGATGGCGGCGAGGAGATCGAGGTGGACGCCTCCGGGCGGCCGGTGCGCGTGGTGCGGCGCCAAGAGCCCCGTCCCGGCGCCCACGTCGTGACGACGCTGGATCGGCGCATCCAGGAAGTGGCCGAGCGCGCCATGGGGAATCACCCGGGCGCCGTCGTGGTGCTGGACGCCCGGAGCGGCGACATCCTCGCTCTGACTTCGAGCCCCGCCTTCGAGCTGGATCACTTCACGGGCGCGCTCGGGCGCGAGGCCTGGCTCCGCCTCGTGCGCGATCCGCAGGCCCCGCTCCTGAACCGCGCGATCCAGAGCCAGTACGCCCCCGGCTCGGTGTTCAAAATCGTCGTGGCCGCCGCGGCGCTCCAGGAGGGGACCATCACTCCGCTCGATCGCCTGCGCTGCCCGCCCACGTTCCAGCTGGGGACCCGGACCTTCAAGAACTGGGACGACACCGACTGGGGGGAGCTGGACCTCTACCACGCCCTGGTCCGCTCCTGCAACACGTACTTCTACCAGCTCGGCCTCAAGGTCGGGCTGGAGCCCATCGCGCGCTACGCCCGCGCCTTCGGCCTGGGGGCGCCGACGGGGATTGCGCTGGCGGGGGAGAAGGCGGGGCTGGTCCCCGCGCCTCGCTCGCGGTCGAGGGCCGGCGACACCGTCAACGTCTCGATCGGCCAGGGGCCCCTCCTGGTCACGCCCCTTCAGGTGGCGCGGATGATGGGGGCCGTGGCGACCGGGGGGATTTTGTGGAAGCCTCGACTCGTTCAACGAGTCGAAGCCGCCGACGGCAGGCTCCTCTACTCGGAGCCCAGCCAGATGAGCGGCTACGTGGATCTGTCGCCGGCCGTCTGGGCGTTCCTCCAGCGGAGCCTGTGGGGCGTTGTCAACGACGGAGGCACCGGCGCCGCGGCGCGGCTGCCGGGCATCGAGGTCGCCGGCAAGACGGGAACGGCGCAGCTCGTCACCAACAGCGACGCCCGCCGCGGCCAGGACCACGCCTGGTTCGCCGGCTACGCGCCCGCCCAGGATCCTCAGGTCGTCGTCGTGGTGCTCGTCGAGCGGGGCGGCCGGGGCGGGCAGGCCGCGGCGCCCATCGCGCGGCAAATCCTGCAGGGGATCTTCTTCGAAAAGGTCGCCGCCTCCGCCCTGAGGGGATGATGTTCAAGGTCGATCGGCGCCTCCTCCAGAACGTGGACTGGCTTCTCCTGGCCGCGGCGCTGGCGCTCGTCGCGCTGGGCCTCCTGACGCTCTGGAGCCTCTCGCCCGGCCGGCACGGGAGTGGGGTCGTCTGGCGCCAGCTCTCCTGGCTGGGGCTCGGGCTCCTCGCGCTCGTGGCGGTGGCCAGCGTGGACTACCGGAACCTGGCACGGGCCGCGCCCGCCTTCTACGTGATCGGGATCGGCCTCCTGCTGTCGCTGTACGTCTTCGGCCGCGCCGTGTCCGGCGCGCGCCGCTGGCTCCCGCTGGGGCCCGTCACGCTCCAGCCCGCCGAGCTGTTCAAGCTGATCTTCATCGTCACGCTCGCCTGGACGCTGACCGCCCGGTGGGCCAACCCCCACGCGCGCGCCACGCTGGCCGCGGCGCTGGGCCTGCTCGTCGTGCCGTTCGTCCTGGTGGTCAGGCAGCCCGATCTGGGCACGGCTCTCGTCCTGATTCCCGTGTTCTTCGCGCTCCTCTTCGGGGCCGGCGTGCGGCTCCGGGAGCTCGGTTGGCTCGGGCTGGCCGGGCTCGCGGGGGCGCCGCTGGCCTGGCTCGTGCTGCGGGACTACCAGCGCGAGCGACTGCTCGTCTTTCTGGATCCGTTCAGGGATCCGCTGGGCAGCGCCTACAACGTGATCCAGTCCAAGATCGCGATCGGCTCGGGACAGCTCCTGGGCAAGGGGATCGCCGGCGCCACTCAAAGCCGGCTCGCCTTTCTCCCGGAGCGCCATACGGATTTCATCTTTGCCGTGTTCGCCGAGATGTGGGGGTTCGTGGGCGCCCTGCTGCTGCTGGTCGCCTACGCGTTCCTGATCCTCCGGGGGTTCGAAATCGCCGGCGCCGCGCGCGAGCCGCTCGGGCGGCTCCTGGCGCTGGGCGTCACCGCGCTCCTGGGGGCCCAGACCCTCATCAACATGGGCATGGTGATGGGGCTCCTCCCCATCGTCGGGCTTCCGCTGCCCCTCATGAGCTACGGGGGCTCCTCCCTGGTGGTCACGCTCATGGCCCTCGGCCTCCTCCTCTCGGTGCGGATGCGCCAGTCGCTATGAGGTGTGGCCGTGGGTAAGCGCATCGTGGTCAACGTGGGAGTGACCGAGACCCGCGTCGCCGTCCAGGACGGCACCCTGCTCACCGAACTGCACGTCGAGCGGCGCCGGCATCGCTCCATCGTCGGCAACATCTACAAGGGCGTCGTCACCAACGTGCTGCCCGGCATGCAGGCGGCGTTCGTGGACGTGGGGCTCCCCAAGGACGCGTTCCTCTTCGCGGGGGACTACACCGCCAACCTGGGGGATTACGAGCGGCTCATGCTCGCGGAAAGCGAGGAGGAGGAGATCGAGGTCGAAGAGGTCGAGCGCCGCGAGGCGTCGCTCCCCATCGAAGACCTCCTCCGCAAGGGGCAGGAGGTGCTGGTCCAGGTCTCCAAGGAGTCCCTGGGGACCAAGGGGGCGCGGATCACCTCGTTCATCTCGCTCCCCGGCCGGTATCTGGTGTTCATGCCGCAGGCCCAGCACGTCGGCGTCTCCCGGCGGATCAGGGACGACCGGGAACGGGAGCGGCTGCGCCAAGCGGTGCGGGGGTTGCGGCCTCCCGCGGGAGGATTCATCGTCAGGACCGTGGCCGAGGGAAAGGGCGAGGAGGAGTTCGCCTCGGACATCCAGTTCCTCCTCCGCCTCTGGGAGCAGGTGCAGGCGCGGCACGCGCAGGCCTCCGCGCCCTCGCTCCTTCACGAGGAGGGGGACCTCATCTTCCGGGTCGTGCGCGACCTCTTCTCCCCGGAGGTGGAGGAGCTCCTCGTGGACACGTCCGCCGCCTACCAGAAGTGCATGGAGTACACCTCCTCCTTGGTGCCCGCCCAGGCTTCCCGGGTGAAGCTCTACGAGGGGCGGGCGCCCGTCTTCGAGGCCACGGGCCTCGAGAAGGAGATCGAGAAGGCGCTCCGCCGGCGGGTGTGGCTCAAGTCGGGCGGCTACATCGTCATCGACCACACCGAGGCCCTCGTGGCCATCGACGTGAACACCGGCAAGTACGTGGGCAAGCGCGACTTCGAGCAGACCGTCCTCAAGATCAACCTGGAGGCCGTCGGCGAGGCGGTGCGCCAGATCCGCCTCCGCGATCTCGGCGGGATCATCATCATCGACTTCATCGACATGGAGCGGGAGGACCACCGCCAGCAGGTCTTCCAGGCCCTCCAGAAAGCGCTGGGGGAGGACAAGGCCCGCACCAACGTCCTCGAGATCTCGGAGCTGGGGCTGGTGGAGATGACCCGCAAGCGCGTGCGCCAGGATCTGCAGTCCCTGTTCTGCACGTCCTGCCCGACCTGCAAGGGGAGCGGGGTGGTGAAGTCCGACCTGACAGTCGCCGCCGAGATCTTCCGCAAGGTCCAGGCCGCCGCGGCGGACCTGGGCGGGCAGGAGATCCTGATCCGCGTCAACCCAGAGATGGCCCAGCACCTCGAGGCCGCGGAGCGGGAGGGACTGGAGCTCCTCCAGGAGGCCGTGCAGCGGAAACTCACCCTCCAGCCCGTGGCCACGTTCGACCGCGAGGAGTACGAGATCATCTCCAGGTAAGGCGACCCCGCTCCAGGGGAACCACCGCATACGCGAGCGAAGGCGCGACCCGCCGGCACGGGGCGGGTGCCCGCAGCGGTGGCTCGCCTCCGCTCGCATTTTGCGTGAAGGGGTTCAAGGTGACCAAGCGCATGCCGCCGTCGAGGGTGAGCCCGGGAAAGGTGCTGGAACAGCTCAAGGTGGCTGCTCGGCAAGGCGACCGTGCCGCCCTGGCGCTCGCTCTGGACCAAATGCGGACGCTGGCCTACTCGCCCCGCTACTGGGAGAAGTACCTCCACCTCCTGAGCCATCCTCTGGCGCGGCTGGTGGATCTCCTCGTGATCAAGCAGGGGGAGAAGATCGCGCGCCAGAAGGGGTGGGTCCGGCCCAAGCGCCGGCCGGCGTCGGGGCGAAAGAGCAAGGCGGGCAAGACGCCCCTGAAGGCGAAGCCGAGAGGCCGGCGGCCGGCCGCGGCCGGAGAGGTTCAACCCTCGCTCTTCCCTGACCTCTGCTAGCCTCGGAGGGGGGCGTTGCCCCCCTTCCGAACCTCCCCCCGGGGAGAGATTGCGCGGGCAAAGCCCGCGCTCGAACGGAATCCAGTGCCCGCTGGACAGCCTCAAAAGGGCAGGGGATACTGAAGGCCATGGAGCAGGAAAAACTCACGCTTCCCGTCAAGGGAATGCACTGCGCCTCCTGCGTGAGCAAGGTGGAAGCGGCCCTGGCGGGGGTGCCGGGCGTCATCCAAGCCAGCGTGAATCTCGCCACCGAGAAGGCCACGGTGAGGCTCGATTCCGGACGGGTGACGATGGCCGATCTCAGGAGGGCCGTCAGAGCCGCGGGGTACGAGATCCCCGAGGTGATCCCGACCGGGGCGGAGGCGCCGGATCGCGAACGCGCGGAGCGAGAGCGGGAGAACCGGCTCCTCCGCCTGAAATTCCTCGTCGGCGCCGTGCTCACGCTCCCCGTCCTGCTGGGGAGCTTCCCCCAGCTCTTCCCATGGATGCCGGCCGTCTTCCGGTCCCCCTGGGTGCAGCTCGTCCTCACCACGCCGGTGCAGTTCTGGGTCGGGCTGCATTTTCATGTTGGGTTCTGGAACGACGTGCGCCACCGTTCAGCGAGCATGAACAGCCTGGTGTCCATCGGGACCAACGCTGCGTATTTCTTCAGCGTGGCGGTGACGTTCTGGCCCCACACCTTCATGCGGCTCGGGGCCATGACCTACTACGACACGGCCGGGGTGCTGATGACGCTGATCGTCGTCGGGCGCTGGCTCGAAGCGCGGGCCCGCGGCCGGACGTCGGAGGCGATTCGCCGGCTGATGGCGCTGGCTCCGAGCACCGCGCGCGTGATCCGCGGCAGCGCCGAGCTGGACGTTCCCATGGCCGAGGTCGTGATGGGCGATCTGATCCGCGTCCGCCCCGGCGAGCGGATCGCGGTGGACGGCGAGGTCACCGACGGCGCCTCTGCCGTGGACGAGTCCATGCTGACGGGCGAGAGTCTCCCCGTCGAGAAACGCCCGGGGTCCCGCGTCATCGGCGGCACGGTGAACCGGATGGGGAGCTTCACCTTCCGTGCGACGCGCGTCGGCAAGGACACGGTCCTGGCCCGGATCATCCGTCTCGTGGAAGAGGCGCAGGGCTCGAAGGCCCCGATCCAGCGGCTGGCCGACCAGGTTTCCGCGATATTCGTCCCAATTGTGCTCGTCGTGTCGGCGGTGACCTTCGCAGTCTGGTGGCTCTGGGGGCCGCAACCCGCGTTTCTCTTCGCGCTGACCAACTTCGTGGCCGTCCTCGTGATCGCCTGCCCGTGCGCCATGGGGCTGGCCACGCCCACGGCGATCATGGTGGGCACGGGCAAGGGCGCCGAGCACGGCGTCCTCATCAAGAGCGCCGGGGCGCTGGAGCTGCTGCACAAGGCCCGGACCGTGGTGCTCGACAAGACCGGCACCCTGACCGTCGGCCGGCCGGTCGTCACGGACATCGTGCCGACCACCGGCATGACTGCTGATGATCTCTTGGCCCTGGCCGCAGCCGCCGAGCAGGGCTCCGAGCACCCCCTTGGAGAGGCCGTCGTCACGCGCGCCAAGGAGCTGGGGCTCGGGCTGCCGGCGGTCAGCAATTTCAGGGCGGTTCCCGGCCACGGCATCGAAGCGCGGGTGGGAGGGCAGCGGCTGCTGCTGGGCAACACGCGGCTCATGGCGGAGAGCGGAGTCCAGCCAAGCGCGTTTCAAGCGGCGCAGCGGCGGCTGACGGAGGAGGGAAAGACCGCGATGTACGTGGCGCTCGACGGGACCGCCGTCGGCATCATCGCGGTGGCGGACGTCCTGAAGCCGGAGGCTCGCCAGACCGTGGCCGCGCTCCACGAGATGGGCATCGAGGTGGCCATGCTGACGGGCGACAACCGCGTCACAGGCGAGGCGATCGCCCGGCAGGTGGGGATCGACCGGGTGCTGGCGGAGGTCCTGCCCGAGGACAAGGCGCGGGAGATCAAGCGGCTCCAGGAGGAGGGGCGGCTCGTCGCGATGGTCGGCGACGGGATCAACGACGCGCCGGCGCTGGCCCAGGCCGACGTGGGAATCGCCATGGGTTCGGGGACCGACGTCGCCATGGAGGCGGCGGACGTCACGCTGATGCGGGGCGACCTGCGCGGCCTCGTCACGGCGCTTCAGCTCTCGCGCCGGACGATCCGGATCATCCGCGAGAACCTCGTGTGGGCGTTCGGCTACAACGTGATCCTGATTCCCGTGGCGGCCGGGGTACTCTACCCGCTCTGGGGGATCCTGCTTTCGCCGATCCTGGCCGGAGCGGCGATGGCGCTCTCATCGGTGTCGGTGGTGACCAACAGCCTGAGGCTCAAGCGCTTCCGGCCGGCGCTCCGCGAGGAGGTGAGTTCGGTGGCGACGGATCCGATCTGCAAGATGCAGGTGGACCCGGCCAAGGCGGCCGGCTCGTCCGTCTACAAGGGGCAGACCTACCACTTCTGCGCCGTCTCCTGCAAGGAGACCTTCGACAAGAGTCCCGAAAAGTACGCGACGAAATGAGCCGCGTGGGCTCGCCGTATCTCGAGCGGCGGGACCGCTACGAACGGGCGATGGAGGGGTGGGTGGACAACACCCACGCCGACGCCTTCACCCTCACCGCCCGGATCCGCGACGACGATCTCGGCGCGGAGGTGGCGGCGGTG
Source organism: Candidatus Rokubacteria bacterium CSP1-6 (assembly GCA_001443385.1). Taxonomy (GTDB): domain Bacteria; phylum Methylomirabilota; class Methylomirabilia; order Rokubacteriales; family CSP1-6; genus CSP1-6. Next base: position 12,326 of record LDXP01000043.1, on the reverse strand, counting down.
GCGACGCCCTCGCCGGGCTACGAGATCAGGGAGGCGCGGGCGCGCGTCTTCTCCGGCGCCGCCGACCCGCGGATCGTGGCCGGCTTCGGGGCGCTGGCGGGCGCGCGAATGGTCGGCGGCTTCACGCGGCGACTCGCCGAGCTGACCGGCGGCCGTCCCGGCGGCCAGCACTTCATCGACGCGGCCATCGAGATCGCCCGGCTCGCGCGCCAGGCCACCAAGCTCCCGCCGGAGCGCGCGAGGACGGCCGCGGGCGGCGACGCGCGGGCCTGCTGGCAGCTCGACACGACGGGGTGGGTGGACCTGCCCGATTCGTGCTTCACCTACAGCGACGCAGGCAGGGCGCTCCTGGCGACCCGTGCCGTGACGACCTCCATGGTGCCCGCGCTCTACTGCCCGCCTCCGGGGGCGCGCGTCTTCAGCCGGAAGAAGGTCGCGCGCCTGGAGCGGCGCGGGCGGCGGCTCTCGCTCTACCACTCGATGTTCGATGAGGCGCATGGCTTCGAGATCCGCTACGAGATCGACCTCGACTCGGGGACTATTGTCCACGCGGAGTCGGAGACTCCGCGCCTGCCCTACATGGGGATCTGCAACGAGCCCCAGAAGAAGATTGCTGCGCTGGTTGGCCAGCCCGTGGATCGTGAGCTCCGGAAGCGGATGCAGGGGCTCATCGGCGGCTCGGCGGGCTGCGCCCAGCTCTACGACCTCACCGCCGACCTCCTCAAGCTCCTGACCCTGCCGTGAGCTCCCCCCTCACCTTGAATCCTCTCCCCCAGCGGGGGAGAGGGGAGGGTGAGGGGGCAGGTAACTCTCGAGCACCTTCGCGTCCGTGAAGTCGGGGAGGGCGAGGCTCTCGGGCGTCGTGCCTTCGAAGGCGTCCCGGGGAGCCAACCCCACCAATTCGCTCCGCCTGATTGAAATTCCCCGCAGCGCCGCCTCGCTCCTGACGCGCTCGAAGACCCGCGGCAGGGACGTCCTCCGGTAGTCGAGCAGGTTCAGCGACACCTGGACGATCCCGTGCCGCGCCAGCGGCACGCCCATGGCCTGGACCGCGGGCAGGCCTCCCGAGGACGCGCGGACGGCGCGCGCGATGGCGCGGGCCGCGTCGAGGTCATTCGAGTCGAGCCAGACGTTGAAGGCCACGAAGATCCCGCGGGCGCCCACGGCCGTCGCCCCGCTCCGGGGATTGAAGCGGGCCGGCCCCGCGTCGGGCTTCCAAGCCGGATCGGCGAGCCTCCGGGCCAGGCCTTCGTATTCGCCGCGCCGGATCCAGGGAAGGCTTCTCCGTTCGGGTGAGAGAGCCGCCTCGGCGTAGAAGAAAATCGGCAACTCGAACCGCGTTCCGAGCGTCCGCCCCACGCGGTGGGCGATCGCGACCGCCTCCGCCATCGACATCTCGCGGAGCGGAACGAAGGGGAGCACGTCCAGGGCGCCGATCCGGGGATGGATCCCGCGGTGGGTCGTCATGTCGATCGCTCGCAGCGCCGCCTCCGCCAGCGCGTAGGCCGCGGCCTCGACGGCGGCGGGGGGGCCGAGGAACGTGAAGACCGAGCGGTGGTGGTCCGGGTCCGCGTGGATGTCGGCAAGCCGGACTCCCGCAACCGATTGGATGGCCCCGGCGAGCCTGTCGATCAGGGGCCGGTCCCGCCCTTCGCTCACGTTGGGAACGCACTCGAGGATCGAAAGCGCCACGGCGCCTCCCCTGTTCGCTCGCTGACGATGTTCCGTGCAGGGCTGTGTGGCTCCTGGACAGTTGCCAGGCCTGATTGTACAGCCCTCTGCCGGAATTCCTTTGTCGATTCGAGGCGTTGGCTCAGATCCCACGCTGGCAGCGAGGTTGCTTCTCCTCTCGACGGGGTCAGGTGCCCCGGAGCGGGGGGAGGGCCACGATGACATCAGCAGGGGAAGGAGCCATGAAGAAACCACGCAAGAAATCGCGGAAGAACTCACGCCCGAAGAACTCACGCCCATTGATGTTTGTGGCTTCCTCGATCTGGGTCGCCCTGATCCTCGTCTTCTTCGTGTTTCGTGGTGGAGGGACCACGCCCATCGAGCCGCGTGACGCGCCCGCAGTCCCGAACCTGGTGCAGAAGGCAGATGAGCTGGCGGCCCTGGGCGAGTACGGGGCTGCCGCCGAAAGGTACCGGGCGGCTGTCGAGCGGGATCCGGACAGCGCTTCCCTTCGCTTCGCTCTGGGCACCGCGCTCTCGCATGTGGGCCGGCAGGAGGAGACCGTGGAGCAGTTCCGGTGGGTGGTAACCCGGGGCGCCCCGGGCTCGCCGGAGGTTGAGGTGGCGCGCCGTTGGCTCACGAATGCGGGCGTGCTGGCCAGGGAGGTGAGCTTTGCCCCTCCTGCGGGCCCCGACCAAGAGGCGTCTCCGCAGGCCACCGCCCCGGTGCCCCCCGCTCGGGAAGGCTCCGTTGCCGTCGGCAGGGTGAAGGGACGGACGGAGCTCCAGGGCACACCGCGGGAGATCCATTTGGTCCTCGGGAGCACAGACGAGGCGAAGAAGGATATGGCATTCACGAAGACTGTGAAGCAGGGAGAGGCCTTTCAGTTCGACAACGTTCCCCCCGGCACCTACCGGCTGACCGTCGAGGACCCAGAGAACGACACGTCGCTCTGGGATCTCGAGGTCACCGTCGCGCCCGGGAAGGATACGGTACTCAACCTCCGCAACGCCTAATCCGTATGGTTGCCCCCCAGGGGATTCCCCTTCCGCCTGCGTCCGGCGATGACTACCCGGTCGGCCGTAGGAGCCGATTCGGCCTCAGCGACCGATAAGGAGATCCCCCAATGAGCTCGCGTGCCAGTGCTGTTCGAGACGAAAAGGGAGTGGCCTTGCCGCTGGCCCTCTTCGCCCTCCTGATGCTCACCGGTCTGCTCGTGGCCTTCCTGACGATGTCGGGTATGGAGCCGTCGATCGCCGCCAACCTCACTGATGTCGTGCGTGCCCGGTACGTGGCTGAGGCCGGCGTTGAGTGGGCGTTTGATCAGCTGGTCCTGAACACGAACTGGAACGGCGTCCTGGCCACCAACGGCGGGGTGATGGCGAGCGGCCAGACGCTTCCCGGCTTCACCCCTGCGTTCGGAACCTATGCGGCCCAGATCCGCAATGACGACCAGAACGGCGACCCCGCGCTGACCGGCTTGCCGCTCGACGGGGGCGTCGTCGGGGGGAACCCGGCCACGGACACCAATGGCGCCGTTGTCCTCACCGCCTCCGGGACGTACCGCGGGGTGACTCGTCAGATCCAGGTGGTCGTGCGGCGCGTGCCGATCCCGCCGTTCGGCGGCGCGTACACGATGCCCGGCGTCCAGGGGGACTGGCTCGCCTCCAACACCAACTTCAACATCGACGGCCGCGACTACCTCTGCGCCACCAACTGCACCAACACGGACTTCGCCCAGCGGACCTACGGGATCAATCCGGACCAGACGAAGATGAAGTACGGCATCGCGGTCGAGCCGGGGACCCAGCAGAACTCCAACCCGCAGATCAGTTACGAGGCGAGGGTGGAGCAGGGGCTGAATTCCGCCACCAAGCGGAGCAACGTCGTCGGCAAGGACCAGACCAACCCGGGCTCGACCACGACCGGGTACAACACCGTCGCCCCCGACAGCGGCGTGGACCCGGCCGTGATGCAGAGCTTCCTGGACGCGCTCGCCTCGTTCTCCCAGACCACGGTTCTGCAGAGCACCATGGCCTGCCCGATGGTCCTGACGGGAAACCTGGCCGGGACCTATACCAGCACGCCCACCCTCACGAACGGGTGCGGCGCCAACCAGGCGATGGACCTGGGGAGCCGGCAGAACCCCAAGCTCGTGTACTTCCGGGGCGAGCTGGACCCCACCTCGACCTTCACCGGGCTCAGGCTGCGGAACAACATCCAGGGCTCGGGGATCCTCGTCATCGAGGACGGCGACCTGCGGACCGTCGGCAACCTCCGTTGGGACGGGATCGTCATCGTCACCGGGCGCTACGTCTCGTCGATCTTCGATACGGGGAGTAACACGACGATCTTCGGCGCGACCGTCTCCAACGAGACGGTCTGGAACGAGGGCGGCAACCAGAACCAGACCCCGTACTACGACGGGTGGTTCGGTGCGAGCTCGGTGAACCTTCGCTACAGCCAGGAGGCCATCGACCTCGTGCAGCGGAGACTCCTCTTCAGGATGTCCACCTGGCGAGAGCTGTAGACCCCACCGTCCGCCGGCTGACGATGTCCTTTGGGAGTGTATCCCGGAGCGACACCCCCTCCCCCTGGATTGTACGGCGAATCGCAGAACTCTTACGCAATTTCAATAGGTTGGGGGCCATTAGTGGGTGGCAGCAAAGTTGCTCCTGTGGGTTATCCAGGAGCGTAATCCATGAGAGCCATTAGAGACCAGCGCGGCGTCGCCTTCCCGCTGGCGCTCTTCGCGCTGGTGATGCTGACGGGGCTGTTGCTGGTCTTCCTGACCATGGGAGGCATGGAGACGAGCGTCGCGGCCAACCTGGACGACGTGACCCGGGCGCGCTACGTAGCGGAGTCGGGCCTCGAGTGGGCCTTCGACCAATTGGTGCTCGCGGCCGCCTTGCCGACTGGCTGGAACACCGTCCTCTCCACGAACAGCGGCCAGATGGCGACCGGCATGCCGCTGCCGAGCCTTGCGGCGGCGCTCGGGACGTTCTCCGTGACCGTCAGGAACGACAACCTGCCGAATGACAATCTGCTGACGGGGCAGGCGGTGGATCCGGGCAACGCCACCAACGACACGAACCGCGTGGTCATCCTCACAGCGCTGGGCACCTACAACGGCGCGACCCGCCAGTTGCAGCAGGTCGTCTCCCACCCCGACCTGACCCTGCCGGGGGGGGTGAACCTGCCCGGGCTGGGCACCAATACCAGCTTCTCCGGCAACGCCTTCACGATCAGCGGCAACGACACCAACCTGGACGACTCGGCGGGGGCCGGCATCGCGGGGATCTGTCCCGCGACGGTCTGGGGGATCGGCGTCTCCGACATTCCCACGGAAACCGTCGTCCAGGTGAGCCTCAGCAACCAGCAGAAGAACAACGTCACCGGGAAGCCGCAGAACCCGGGCCCCGGGATCGGCGACAACACGATCACCCCGGACGCCACGCTAACTCCGGCCCAGATTCAGAAGTTCGTCGATGCGGTCAGGCCGTACGCCGACATCTCGCTCCAGGCCAGCGGGGCGAGCCAGCTCTCCTATCAGAACATCGGGAACACCTGCGCCGCCAACCTGAACGACCCCAACTGCTGGGGAACCGCAGCCAACCCGAAGATCGTGTACGTCAAGGGAACGGTGGACCCCGCCCAGGCCTTCTACGCAATGAGCATCAGCGGGACTTCCACGGGGGCGGGGATCCTGATCCTCGAAGACGGGGACCTCAATGTCACGGGCAACTTCCGCTGGGAAGGGCTGATCATCGTCACCGGCCAGTATGTGGGGCTCCGGTACGGCGGCGGCGGCAACCAGACCATGTACGGCGGGATGGTCGTCAACGAGACCGCCAGCGTCAATTCGGAGGTGGAGGTTGACGCGATGGGCAACGCCAAGATTCTGTACAGCTGCCAGGCGATCGAGAACGTTCGGAACATGCGTCGGCTGTTCCGCACAAATAGCTGGAGGGAGCTATAACCATGATCAGATCACGGTTCGTCATGTTCTCGGCTTCGTCGCTCTGGATCGCCCTGATCCTGGTGGTCTCCGTGTTCCGCGGAGGCGGCGCCGTCCCGCTGGAACCGCGTCTGGAGGCTTCGACCCTCAACCCCGTCGAGCAGGCGACGGCGCTCGCCGACTTGGGCGACTACGAGGGCGCGCGGCGGTTCTACCAGGAGGCGCTCAGCGCGGTGCCGGAGGATGCGTCCCTCTGGTATGCCCTGGGGGTGGCGCTGAGCCACCTGAACCAGCGCAAGGAAACGGAGGAGGCGTTCCAGTACGTGGTGAACCATGGGACGCCGGATTCCGGAGAAGTGAAGCAGGCCCGCCGGTGGCTCATCAGCGCCGGCGTCCTCGCCCCGCCGGTGGTGTTCACGGCGACCGCCGAGGCGGTGGAGGCCAATGCGACCCTGAAGGGAAAGGTGACCTGGGGAGCGCCGCAGGCGGGCCGGTCGCCCGTGAAAGCCAGGATCCTCGTCCACGGCGTCAGCGGGCCGGCCGAAGGCAAGCGGTTCGTCAAGCGGGTCACCCTGGGCCAGAGCTATCGATTCGAGCGCCTGCCGGCGGGCTCGTACCGTCTGATCGGCGCGGTCGGGGCCCAGCACGTCTGGGACCTGACGGTTGATGTGGAGGGAGGCAAAGAAGTCGTTCTGGACCTCTCCACGGACAACGGCAGCAACCCCACCGTCGCGCTGAACCAGTAACCCGCGCGGTATTCGTCCGGGGCGGGCCCCCGGGGCTGTCGCCAGGCCCGCCCCTCACCTTGCTCTGCTCTCGGCCCCACTCTATACTGAGTGGGCCATGCGGCATCTTCCCGTCGGGAAACTCCGCGCCGAGGTCCTGAAGGCGTTCTTCGAGAAGTACGCGCCCCGCGACGAGCGGGTCCTGATCGGTCCCCGCATCGGCGAGGACGCGGCGGTCATCGAAATGGGCGACCGCTATCTCCTCGCGACCACCGACCCCATCACCTTCGCCACCGACGAGATCGGCTGGTACGCGCTCCAGGTCAACGCCAACGATCTGGCCGTCCGCGGCGCGCGGCCGCGCTGGTTCCTCGCCACGCTCCTCCTCCCCGAGGGCGCGACGACGGACGCGTCGGTAGAGCACGTCTTCTCCCAGGTCGGGCGGGCCTGCGAGGAGCTGGAGGTGTCGTTGGTCGGCGGCCACACCGAGGTGACCCACGGCCTCGGCAGGCCCATCGTGGTGGGGACCATGCTCGGCGAGGTGGCCAAGGACCGGCTGGTGACCAGCGGAGGCGCCCGTCCAGGCGACATGGTTTTGCTGACGAAGGGAATCCCGCTGGAGGGCGCGGCGATCATCGCCCGGGAAAAAGAAAAGGACCTCGCCGCCCGCGGAGTACCGTCCGCCCTCGTCGAGCGGGCCAAGGACTTCCTCCACCGCCCCGGGATCAGCGTCGTGCCGGAGGCGATGCTGGCCTCCGAACTGGGGGCGGTGCACGCCATGCACGACCCCACCGAGGGCGGGCTCGCGACGGCGCTCTGGGAGCTGGCTGAGGCCTCGGGGGTCGGCCTTCGGATCGAGCGCGAGCGCATCCCGATTCTCCCGGAGGGCGAGCGCCTCTGCCGCGAGTTCGGCCTGGATCCCCTGGGCACCATCGCCTCGGGGTCGCTCCTGCTCACGCTGGCCGCCGCCGCCGCCGCGCTCGTGCTCCACGCCTGCGCGCGCGAGGGGATCGACTGCGCCTTCATCGGCCAGGTCGTCCCGCGGGACGCGGGGCTCACGCTGGTCGAAGGCGGCCGCCCGCTGCCGCTGCCGACGTTCCCCCAGGACGAAATCACCAAGCTCTTCGGGGTGGCCTGAATGCTCGAGATCGGGTACGCGCATCGGCCGGTGGCCCTCGGGCGGGGCGGGATGGTTGCCTCGGCCCATCCGTTCGCGTCGCTCGCCGGCGTCGAAGCCCTGAAGGCGGGCGGCACCGCTGCCGACGCCGCCGTCGCGGTCAATGCGGTGCTCGCGGTGACCCAGCCCTACTGCTGTGGTGTGGGCGGCGACTTCTTCTGCCTCTACTACGACGCGAGATCCCGACGCGTCCACTTCCTGAACGGGGCGGGGCGCTCGGGCTCCCGGGCGACGCTGGACGAGCTCGGCCGCCGCAACCTCCGCCAGGTGCCGCGGATCGGGCCCGCGTCCGTCTCGGTACCGGGCTGCGTGCGGGCCTGGGGGATGCTGCTGGAGCGATTCGGGACCCGGCCGCTCGGCGACCTGCTGGCCCCCGCCATCCACTACGCCGAGGCCGGCTTTCCGAGCACGCACCTCGTAAGCCAGGCGACGGCGGAGCGGCTGAAGGTCACCGAGGACGCCGAGTGGCGGCGAATCTTTGTTCCGGACGGTCGGGTTCCCGCGACCGGAGAGCTGCTGAGGCAGCCGGACCTGGCCCTCACGCTCAGGGCATTGGGAGAGGATGGCCCCGACCTTTTTTACCGGGGGAAAATCGCCGAGGCGATGGCCGCGCGGCTCGACGCCGAGGGCTTCGTCACGGCGGAGGACCTCGCCGCTCACTCGGGCGAATGGGGGGAGCCCCTGGCGACCGACTACCGCGGCTTCACGGTGTACCAGACGCCACCGCCGACTCAGGGGCTCGCCGCGCTCTTGGCCCTCAACCTGCTGGAGGGGTTCGATCTCGGGCGGCTCGCCTTGCATTCGGCCGAGCACCTGCACCTGCTGGTGGAAATGATCAAGCTCGCCTACGCCGACCGCGACCGCTGGATCGCCGACCCGAGCCAGTGGCGCGTGCCGGTGGCGGGGCTGCTCGCCAAGGACTACGCCCGGGAGCGCCGGAAGGCCTTCGATCCGAAAAAGGCCCAGACTTACGCCTCGGGCGATCCGTCAGGGGACACGACCGGTTTCGTCATCACAGACCGTCACGGGAACATGATCAGCGTCATCCAGAGCCTCTACGCGTCCTTCGGCTCGGGGGTGGTGCCGGAAGCGACGGGCGTCGTCCTCCACAGCCGGGGCGCGTACTTCAATACCGATCCGGCTCATCCCAACTGTTTCGGGCCGCGCAAGTGGCCGTTTCACACCCTGATCGCCTCCATCGTGACGCGCGACGGGCGGCCCGTGCTGGGGTTCTCGACCCGGGGCGCCGACGGCCAGGCGCAGTTCCACGTGCAGGTGGTGACGAACGTCCTGGACTTCGGCATGGAGATCCAGGAGGCCATCGAGCGTTCGCGCTTTCTGATGGGTCGCTTCATGCCGGGCCAGGCGCAGGAGGTCCTGAAGGTTGAGGGGCGGGTCGGCCGCCGCGCCCTCGGCGGGCTCGCGCGCCGCGGCCATCGGGTCGAGGCCGTCGGCGAGTTCTACGACCAGATGGGGCATGCCCAGGGGATCGTGGTCCGCGACGGGACGCTCATGGGCGGTGCGGATCCGCGGGGCGACGGCGTCGCCCTGGGGTACTGATGGGGCGGTGGGCCGCGCTCGCCTGGCTCGGATTCGCTCTCGCCCTCTCGCTGGGCGTTCCGTCGGCCGTTGTCGCCGCTGACTGGGGAGGCATCTCCCCGGGTTCGAGCACGCAGGAAACCGTGCGCGAGCGCTACGGCGCGCCCTCCCTCGAGACGCGGCAGAAGTTGGAATCGTACGACACGGTCCGGTGGGTCTACGAGGGGGCCCGCGCGCCCGCCGGGATGAAGCGGATGATCGTGGAGTTCGGCCTGCTGGCGCCGACCGGGTACCGACCGAATCTGGTGCGCTCCTTCACCCTGGAGCCGAAGCCCCGGATCTTCGACTACGTGATGGTCGTGAAGGGCTGGGGAATTCCCGACAGGATTGCGGAGAGAGAGGGCCGGAAAGTCTACTTCTATCAGCGCGGCCTCCTCGTGTACTTCGACCAGAGCGGGGACGACACCGTCTCCATGGTCTTCTCTCCCCCCCAGCCCGAGCCCAAGCCCGCGGCCAAGTGATGGGCGCCCCCGATCCGGTCGATCAGCTGCTGGCCCTCGACCTCGCCGCGCGCGGCATCGCCGGGTTTTACCGGCCGGGAGGCGCCCGGGCCGCCGCGCGCTCGCTGGCGCGGGGCAGGGGGATGATCGTGACGACGGGGTTCGCCGTGGGGCCGGGGATGGCGGAAACCGACGGGCCCCCCGGCGCAGCGGTGCTCGGTCGCGCCCTGAGGCTCCTCGGGAAGTCGGTGGCCTACGTCACCGACGACGTCGCCGCGCCCCTCATGGAGGCGGCGCTCAAGGCCCTCGGCGAGCCTGTGGAACTGGTCGCGCTCCCCCATGCCGAGGCGGTGGACAGCGCGCGCCATCGGGTCGGCGACATCCGGCCATCGCACCTGGTGGCGATCGAGCGCCCGGGCCGCGCGGCGGACGGCCGGTACTGGAACGCGCGGGGCGAGTCCGTGGGGGCCTGGAACGGGCCGCTCGACGGGCTCTTTCTGAAGCCGCCGCGCGGGCTGACCACGATCGGCATCGGCGACGGCGGCAACGAGATCGGGATGGGGAACGTGCGGTCCCGCTTCCTCCGGCAGGGGCCGCTGGCCCGGAAGATCGCCTCCGTGGTAAGGGTGGACCACCTGGTGGTCGCCGGGGTCTCCAACTGGGGGGCCTACGGCGTGGCCGCCCAGCTCTCGATTCTCGCGAGACAGCCGCTCCTCCACACGGCGGAGGAGGAGCGCAAACTGGTGACCGCCTGCGTCCAGGCCGGAGGGGTGGACGGGATCACGCGGCGCCGGGTCCCCACGGTGGACGGCCTGCCGCTCGAGACCCACATGGCCGTGGTCGAGCTCCTGCGGACGCTCGTAGACCAGCGGATCAGAGGAGGCTCACGTTCATGACGCGATTGCTCGAGGCCTATCGCGCGGCCCACCCGAAGTCGCTGGCGCTCTGGGAGCGCGCCGCGCGGACGATTCCGGGCGGGGTGACGCACGACATCCGCCACCTGCGGCCGTTTCCCGTGTACGTCGAGCGGGCCCAGGGCGCGCTCAAGTGGGACGTGGACGGCCACGAGTACGTGGATTACTGGATGGGCCACGGCGCGCTGATCCTGGGCCACTGCTACCCGAGCGTCGTGAGCGCGATCCAGGCGCAGGCCGCGCGCGGGACCCACCTCGGCGCCTGCCACGAGCTCGAGGTGCGCTGGGCCGAGTGGGTCGCGCAGCTCATGCCCTCGGCCGAGCTGGTGCGCTTCACGATGTCGGGCACCGAGGCAACCCACCTGGCGATCCGGCTGGCGCGCGCTCACACGGGGCGAACGCGGGTGGTGAAGTTACACGGCCACTTCCACGGCTGGCACGACGGCGTGGTGGGGGGTGTCAACCCGCCGTTCGAGGTGCCGCTCTCCGCCGGCGTCCCCGGGGCCACGCTCGACCAGGTGCTCCTCTGCCCGCCCAACGACATCAAGGCCGCGGCGGGGTGCCTCGAGCGGGGCGACGTCGCCGCGGTGATTCTGGAGCCGGCGGGCGGCCAGGCAGGCACGACGCCGGCCATTCCCGGCTACCTCCAGGAGTTGAGAGCGCTGACGGCCCGCGAGAACGTCGTGCTGATCTTCGACGAGGTCATCACCGGCTTCCGCTACGCTCCCGGGGGAGCGCAGGCGTACTTTGGGGTCACTCCGGATCTCACGACGCTGGCCAAGATCGTCGCCGGCGGGCTACCCGGCGGCGCGGTGGCGGGCCGGCGCGAGATCATGACGCTCATGGCCCACCGGGGCGATCCCGCCTGGGACCGGAGCGAGCGCGTGGCCCACGCCGGCACCTTCAACGCCAACCCGCTCTCCGCGGCGGCGGGAATCGCGACGCTGGAGGCGGTGGCCGACGGGAGCGTTCAGGTCCGCGCCAGCAAGCTGGCGGAGGAGCTGCGGCGCGATCTGGCCGACGTCATGAAGCGCGTCGGGGCGCCCGGCGCGGTCTTCGGCGAATCGTCCATCTACCACGTCTCCTTCGAGGGGCGCCCGGGGCTGGGGGGCTTCGACCAGCCGAGGCGGCAGGACCTCTACCACCTCCTCCGCTGCGCGCTGCTCCTGAACGGGGTGGACTGCTCCATGTTCCACGGCTGGGTCTCCTCCGTGCACACGCAGGAGCACCTCGCGCGCACCGTGCGGGGCTACGAGAAGGCGCTCGAGGCCATGGCGGCCGAGGGCTGCTTCAGGGGGATGTAGCGATGCTCTCCAGCGAGGAGAAGCTCAGCCGGCTCCGCTCGCTCTACGATCTCTCCCGGGAGTCGGATGAGTTCGAGGACGGCGTCTCTTTCCAGGAGGACATGGAGGCGCTGGTCTTGGGGAACTGGGCCATCCTGGCCTACGACGAGATGGACGACCTGGCGCTGTCCTTCCACGTGGAGTCGCACCCCATCGCCGTGGCCAAGCTCACGCGGTTCCTCGTCGAGCACGACGTGCCCTTCGTCCTCTACGAGGCTTTCCGGGTCAACGACCAGGACGAGATCGTCTTCGAATCGGATCTCCCTGCCCAGGAGTAGCCCCGTTCCCTGGACAAGGGCGGGCGCCTCTGGTATCGTAGCGGGCTTGGTGGGCAGGTAGCTCAGTTGGTAGAGCACAGGACTGAAAATCCTGGTGTCGGCGGTTCAATCCCGTCCCTGCCCACCATTTCTATTTCGTGCCCTTGATCGAGATCTCGACCCCGCTTAGAGTCACGCCAAAGCTCCACACTGACCGACCCCGTGGCTGCGCTCCTGTCGCT
>LDXP01000042.1 GCA_001443385.1 Candidatus Rokubacteria bacterium CSP1-6 | reverse complement strand
CCGAGATGACCTTAGAAGAACAAAGCCCAAGGCCGGTCGGAACGAGGCACTCGAAGAACTCGTGGATCTGGGAGGCGAGATGGCTCTTCCGATCTTACATGAGGACCAACTTACCGGTCTCCTAATCGTTGCCCCTAAACTCTCAGGCGCCCCATACTTCTCGGAGGACATTGACCTCCTCTCGACACTGGTAGGCCAAGCCGCCATTGCCATCAAGAACGCTCAGCTCTATAGAGAGGTGGCCCTTGTAAACGAGTACGTTACAAACATCGTGGCAACAATGGAGAGCGGCGTCATTGCCGTAGATGCCGACGGCAGGGTAACACTCTTCAATCCGGCTGCGGAGCGAATAACCGGACTCAGCGCGGAGGCGATCACGTTCGGACACGCTACTAGCCTACCCGCTGCATTGGCTCACCCGTTGCAAGCCACACTCACGGACGGTCAGCCGAGACTTCAGGCCGAAACCACAATTCCGGATGCTACCGGGCGGTATACACCAGTTTCCTCTTCGACCCATGCGCTGCGCGACCGCCTGGGCAACGTCCTCGGCACTGTCGCTGTATTCAGCGACCTCACACGGCTCAAGGAACTAGAAGGGGAGAAACGCCGAGCTGAACGGCTAGCATCGATTGGAGCCCTCGCCTCTGGGATTGCACACGAGATCAAGAATCCTCTCGTAGCGATTAAGACCTTCGCGGAACTACTTCCGGAACGGTTCACCGAAAAGGACTTCCGCGAGGATTTTTCGCAAGTGGTTATCCGGGAAATCGCCCGTATCGATGACCTCGTCGCTCGTCTTCGTGGCCTCGCCGCTCCGGCTGCCCGATCGCTACCCTCGTTGGATCTTCGATCCCCCATCGAGGAAACTCTTGTTCTTCTGCGCGGCCAGTTGGAACAAAAGCGGATTAGAGTTAGACGCCTCTACGAACATACTCTTCCTCAAGTGGCTGGGGATCCAGCACAGTTGAAACAACTCTTTTTGAATCTATTCATGAACGCTTTGGAGGCCATGGACGCAGGAGGCGAACTAACAATCCGACTGTCCCGTCGAGAAAGCACAGGGGTCCCCTCTCTGCTGGCGGAGGTGAGCGACACCGGCAGCGGGATTCCGCAGGACATGCTCGGAAAGGTTTTCGACCCCTTTGTCACCACAAAGCCCGGTGGTTCGGGTCTCGGGCTCGCGATTTGCAGAGGTATCGCTGACGCTCACCGCGCGACTATTCGCGTGGAAAACAACACGAATTGTCGAGGAACGACCGCCACCATCGAATTCGCCGTAACAGAAGAATTACCAGCAATCATCAGAACATAACAATCTAACTCTTACCAATCTTCAACAGACATCTTAGGACGAGTCATTTGATCCAGGGGAAGGCGAAGCGAGATGGATGCTAGCACGCTAGTGTTGATCACTGTTGTAGCCCTCACCGTCTGGCTGGCCTCTTTTGTCTATCTCAAATATCCGTCCCGTTGGGCTAATCGGAGTTTCTCAATCTTCAGCCTGGCCGTGGCGGGATGGACGGCCGGCACCTGGGCGGCGAACTATTTCGCCCAGGCCCAGATCGGACTCGTGCTGGGCCGAGTAGCATTTTCCATGGGCGTTCTCATGGCTTATGCGCTTCTGATTTTCTTCCACGTTTTCCCTGCAAGTTCAACATTTCCACAACGTATTCCCATAAAGATCTTCGGCGTGCTAGCGGCAGTTCTCGCACTTATCTCAATGGCTACACCGTGGATCTTGACAGCACTCACGATCGACGATGGAAATCTTCGAGTGAAGTACGGGCCCCTCTACCTTCTTTTTGCTGTCTATATTCTGGGTTGCGTCGGATACACTTTTTCTATCATCCTCCATAAGATCCGCCTCGCGCGAGGTGTCGAGCGCCTTCAGTTAAACTACCTCTTCGCCGGGCTGATCGTACCCGGGGTTCTTGCGACGGTTACAAACCTGCTGATCCCTCTGGCGTTCGGCACTTCCCGGTTCAGCCAGTACGGGCCGCTCTTCTCGTTCCTCATGGTCGCCATGATCGCCCACGCGATTATCCGCCACCGCCTCATGGATATCCGGGTGGTCATCAGGAAGAGCGTCGTGTACGTCGTAGCCTTCGTGGTGGCCGGAACCATCCTCACCGGACTGATCGTGGGCTCAAACCTGCTCTTCCCTGAGTCGGGCTGGCGACTCAGCCGGGAGATTGTGCTCGGCCTCCTGGTGGCTGTGCTATTCCACCCCTTGAAGAGCCGCATTCAGCACGCGTTCGATCGGTACCTGTACCGGGGGTCCTACAACTACCAGCGGACCATCCGAGAGGCGAGCCGCGTCATGACCACAATGCTCGATCTCCGGGCCCTCCTCGACCACGTCAGCGACGTGATCGGCCGGACGGTCCGCCCCGAACTCTTCGGCGTCTACCTGCGCGACCGCGATGGCGCGGGCTATCGTCGGACCCTCTCGCAATCCTTCGTCGAGGGCCGGCCCGCCGAGGAGCCGGAAACGATCGCCGGCGATTCTGCACTCGCGACCCTCATGCAGGGGGAGCGCGGGAATCTCCTCCGGGATGACCTGCGGCGCGGTGACCTCGACCCGCAGACGCGCGCCGCCCTGGAAGAACTCGGCACGCTCAAGGTGGACCTCGCGCTGCCGCTCGTGAAGGAAGACCAGCTGACCGGCTTTTTGCTCGTCGGTGCCAAGCGGTCGGGCGATCCGTATTTCAGCGAGGACCTGGATCTCCTCTCGACGCTCGCCAGCCAGGCGGCAATCGCCGTAACGAACGCCCAACTGTACGCCGAAGTGGTTCTGGTCAACGAGTACGTCGAGAATATCCTCAAGACGATGGAGAGCGGCGTCATTGCGGTCAGCGTCGAGGGGAAGGTCACCCTCTTCAACTCCGCGGCCGAGCGCATGGCCGGGCTGGAAGCGGCGAGCCTTCGCGCGGGCCCGGTCGAGCGACTGCCGGGAGCTCTGGCCGACCTGATTCAGGCGACCCTGGGCGACGGCGTACCCCGCCTCCAGGTGGAGAGGACGCTGGCGAGCGCCGACAGGCGGGTGACGCCGGTGGTCTGCTCGACGTCGCCGTTCTCGGACGCCCAGGGACGAATCCTTGGAGCCGTGCTCGTCTTCAGCGATCTGACCCGTCTCAAGGAGTTGGAAGACGAGAGGCGGCGGGCGGCGCGTCTGGCGTCGTTCCAGTCCCTGGCCTCCGGGATCGCCCACGAGATCAAGAACCCGCTGGTCGCCATCAGGGCCTTCGCCCAGCTACTCCCCCGGAAGTTTGGCGATGAGGATTTCCGCGAGAATTTCTCGCGCGTCGCCGTCCGGGAGATCGACCGCATCAACGACCTGGTCGAGCGCCTCCGCACCTTGTCCACGCCGTCCAAGCCGCTCCAACCGCTGGACCTTCGCGGGCCCATCGAGGAGACGCTGGAGCTCCTGCGCGTCCGGCTGGAGGACCGTCGGATCTCCGTGGAGCGAATCTACGACGAGCAACTGCCGGGCACGCTGGGCGAGCCCAGCCAGTTGAAGCAGCTCTTCCTGAATCTGTTCCTGAACGCGCTCGAGGCCATGGAGCCCGGCGGGACGCTAACGATCCGGCTCAAGGGGCGAGGGAACGGAGAGGCGGGCCTCCTCGTTGAAGTGGTCGACACGGGGTGCGGCATTCCCGAGGGGCTCCCGGAAAAGGTCTTCGACGCCTTCTTCTCGACGAAGCCGCAGGGGACCGGGCTCGGCCTGGCCATCTGCCGCGGAATTGCCGACGTGCACCGTGCCACGATCCGCGTGGAAAACAACCCCACCGGCCGCGGCGCCGTGATCTCCCTCGCCTTTCCCGCGGCCGTTGAGATGCCGGCGGAGGTCCGCGGGTGAGGACCGCCCTGATCGTGACCGGGGACGAAGGGCTCCGCTCCCGGCTGCTCCGGGCGCTGGCGGACCGGTCCGTCTTCTCGGCGGTCTCCGACGAGGATGCGCTCAAGACCCTTCGGCTCACCGACGTGGACCTGATCATCAAGGACGCCGGGGCGCCCCTGCGTGACCTGCCGGTCTTCCTGGGCCGCGCGCGCCAGCTGTCGCCGTCCGCCGTCGTCATCTGCCTCCTGCCCGCCGAGAACGGCCTCCCCGAAGACGAGGACACCCTGGAGACAGCCGACTTCGTGCTGCGCCGGCCGTTTTCGTCGCGCGAGATCGCCACCGTGCTGCGGCAGGCCGAGGACAAGCAGTGCCTGATGGCGGAGGTGTCGGCGCTCCGCTCGAACCGCCCGACCAACGGCGCCCACGTCGAGGACGCGGCGGGGCCGGAGGTTTCGCCGCAGGCGCTGGCCCAGGTGGTCAAAGAGTTCGCCAAGGCGCTGGCGGCCGGGTTCGATCTGCCGCGGGTGCTCGATCTCTTCCTCGACGCGGTGTCCGAGATGGTGCGGCCGAGCCGCTGCGCGCTCCTGCTGGCGGACCCCGAAGGGAGCATCTACAGCATCCGGGCCCACCGCGGGCTGGCGCCGCATCTCGTGGAGGCCGCGACCCTCTCGGCCGACAGCGGGCTGCCGCTCTGGCTGGCGACCCAGGGGCGGCTCATCCAGATCGACGAGGTGCAAGCACGCCCGCAGGATCCGGCCGCCCGGGAGATCGGCCGGGAGCTGGCCCTCCTCCAGGCCACGGTGGCGATTCCATTCACCGCCCACGGCGAGCTGGTTGCGATCCTGACGCTGGGCCAGCGCATCACCGGCCTCCCCTACAGCCATCGGGAGACCGAGATCCTCTTCAATCTGGCCACGCACCTCGCGACGGCCATCCGCGACATCCGGCTCCACCACCAGCTCGAGTACCAGAAGGAGTACACGGAGCGCATCCTGGCCCACATGTCGAACGGTGTCATCACGATCGACCGGGCCGAGCGCGTGACCCTCCTGAACCGCCGCGCCGCGGAGATTCTCGGGCTCCGCGCCCACGACATCCTGGGCAAGGACCTGCGCGCCCTGCCTTCGCCACTGGGAGACCTCCTATACGAGACGCTCGTGCGCGGGAAGTCGGTCCACCGGGCCGAGGTCCAGCTGGCGCTCGGCAAGCTCCCGCTCGAAGTCTCCACCTATCCGGTGACGGCGGACGAGCCCACTCCGCTCGGCGCCGTGATCGTGTTCGAGGACCTCTCGGCGGTCAAGGAGCTCGCCGCGGAGAAGCGGCAGGCCGAGCAGTTCCAGCTCCTGACCCGTGTCATCGCGCGCATCGCCGACGAGATCAAAAACCCGCTGGTGTCCATCAACACCTTCATGGAGCTCCTGGAGGAGCGGTACGAGGACGCCGATTTCCGCCACCACTTCTCGACCGTCGTCGGCCGGGACGTCCGGCGCCTCGTCCAGATCTTCGAGAAGCTCGCTGCCCTGGTGAGCGAGGGCCAGTTCAACTTCGAGATCGTGGACCTGCGGGGGCTCGTCGATGACTGCTTGGTGGGCATCGGAGCTCGGTCGGGCGCGGAGGGCGGCGACGGGGCGCGGCTCCTGCACGCGCACGATGAGGCGTCCGGCAAGCGCGTCAGCGTCAGTGTCTATCACGAGGTCGGGCCGTTCCCCGTGAAGGCAGACCCCGTCCAGCTGAAGAAAGCCATCGCGTACCTGGTCTGGTACCTCATGCGCCAGACGCCCGGCGACGAAGCCCGGCTCTCGGTCTCTATCGACCACAAGGCCGGCGAGGAGACCATCCGGCTGATCATCGCCTCGCGCACGGCAGAGGTCGGCGTGGAGGAGCTGCAGCGCATCTTCGACCCCATGAAGGTCGTGCAGGAGAGCCTCATCGACGTCGGGCCGTGCGTGAGCCAGCGGATCATCGAAGCCCTGGGCGGCAAGCTCGAGGCCCGGCAGGGCCGCGGCGAGACCAGTTTCGTGACCACGCTCCCGGTGGTGCCGGCATGATGGGCTTCGCGCTACCGAATTCCCTCAGCGCAGCTCGAGCGCCGGCTTTGCCGGTGCAAGCTCTGGGGGGAGGTGTCGGAAGGGGGGCAGAGCCCCCCTCCGAGGGTCCATGATGGAGCGCGCGCGCATCCTCGTGGTGGACGACGAGATGGGGCCGCGGGAGTCCCTGCGGATGATCCTGAAGCCCAGCTATGACGTGCACACCGTGGAGAGCGGCGAGGCCGCGCTCCAGGAGCTCAACCGCTTCCGCCCCGACCTGATCTTCATGGACATCAAGATGCCGTCCATGGACGGCGTGGAAGTGCTCCGGCGGATCAAAGCGAACGATCCCACGATCGAGGTGGTGATGATCACCGCCTACGCCTCGCTGGAAACCGTCAAGCACGCGCTGACCCACGGGGCCTTCGAGTACCTGATCAAGCCGTTCTCGCGCAAGGACCTCGAGGACACAGTGAACCGGGGGCTGCTGCGCCGCCAGATGGAGATCGGGCGGCGCGGCCAGCTGTCGATGCTGGCGCAGGAGATGCGCGAGCTCACCGCGAAAACGCGCGACCTCGAGGAGGCCGCCCGGCGCGAGGTGGCCGAGCAGTGCCTCCGGGTCGTCCAGCTCTCCATCCTCCGCGAGATCTCACGGGGAATCCTGGGGCAGCTGGACCTGTCGCAGATCACGAAGTCGATCACCCAGTCCCTCCGGGTCGGCCTGGGCTACGACGAAGTGGCCATCCACTTCGGCGGCCAGCGGCCGGGCGTGGACGACGGTCCGACGTCGGTGACCTGCCCGATCCGGAACGCGGGCACGGTCCTCGGCTACCTGACGGTGAACAACCGCCCCTCGGCGCGGCCCATCGACCCCCGCGAGCGCGAGCTCCTGGAGATGCTCACCGAGTACCTGGCCATCGCCATCCACAACTCGCGCCTGTACAGCCAGATCGCCGAGACCAAGCAGTCCCTCGAGCAGCTCATCCGCTCCGCCGGCGAGGCGATCATCTCGGTCGACCGCGCGGACCGGATCCTCGCCTGGAACCCCGCCGCCGAGCGGATCTTCGCCGCCACCGAAGCCGAGATGCTCGGCATGCCGATCACCGGGGTCCTGCCGGAGGCGGGCTACCGCCGGGCCAAGGCGGCGCTGTCGGCAGAGCAGCCGGTCCACACTTACGAGGCGCGTGCGCCGCGTCGCGGGGGCGGCGAGATGGAGCTGGCCGTGACCCTCTCGGCGCTGCGGGGCGGCGGGGGCGGCGAGGTGGAGGGCATCCTGGCCATCGTCCGCGACGTCACCACCCAGCGGGAGCTCGAGGCGCAGATGCTCCAGTCCGAGAAGCTGACGGCCCTCGGGCAGCTGGCCGGCGGCATCGCCCACGACTTCAACAACCTGCTCCAGGCGATCCTCGGGTACGCCGAGCTCATGGCCCGCAACCCCGAGAGGAAAGAGCTGATCCACCGCGGCCTGGAAGTCATCGAGCGCGCGGCCTCCGACGGGTCGGAGACGGTCCGGCGCATCCAGGAGTTCGCGCGCCTCCGGCCCATCGAGGCCTTCACCTCCGTGGACCTGAGCCAGGCCATCCGCGAGGCCGTGGCCATCACGCGGCCGCGCTGGGAGCAGCAGGCGGCGCACCTCGGGATCCAGCTCGATCTGTTCCTCGATCTCCCCGCGCTGCCCCTCGTGCTCGGCCGCCCGGCGGCGCTCTCGGAGGTCTTCACCAACCTCATCCTGAACGCCATCGACGCTATGCCGAACGGCGGGGTGCTCCGCATCTCCTCGGCCGTCGAGGGGAGCAACTGGGTCTCAGTGGAGGTCGCCGACACGGGCGTCGGAATGCCCGAGGAGGTACGCCGGCGGATCTTCGATCCGTTCTACACCACCAAGGGCGAGGCGGGAACCGGCCTGGGGCTGTCGGTGTCGTACTCGATCATCAAGAGCCATGGCGGGGAGATCCGGGTCGAGAGCCAGGTCGGGCGTGGCACATCCTTCACGGTGCGCCTGCCGGTGGGCCAGGGGGCAGAGCCGGAACGGCCCCGGCCAGCCGACGGTCAGCCCCAGCGGCAGGGACGCATCCTCCTGATCGACAACGAGCCCCAGGTGCTGGCCGTTCTCTGCGAGATGCTCATCGACGCCGGCCACGCGGTGACCCCGACGATGGGCGGGGCCGACGCGGTCAGCGCCTACGCGCCGGGAAAGTTCGACCTCGTGGTGTCGAACATCGGGATGCCAGGGGTCAACGGCTGGGGAGTGGCCGAGCGCGTGCGCGCGGTGGACCCGAACGTCCCCATGATCTTCGTGACCGGCTGGGGGCTGACGGAAAAGGACCGCGAGCGCTGCCGGAACCTCGGCGTCCGGCACTGGCTCTTCAAGCCCGTGAAGCCCTCGGAGCTCCACCGGACCGTTCAGGACGCCCTCGCGCGCTAGCGCCAGATACTCGTCCGCAGCCCCCCCATGCAGGTCGATATCCGCGTCCCGGTGGGCTTGCCTATCCCCGAAGTCGCCGACTTCATCGCGCGCTGCGAGGACGCCGGCTTCGACGGAGTCGGCGTCCACGATCACCCGCATAGCGGGCGCGACGTCTACGTCACGCTGGCGCTGGCCGCCCAGCGCACCCGGCGCCTCCGCCTCTACCCCGCGACCTCGAGCCCCGTCGTCCGCCATCCCCTGGTACTGGCCTCGCTCGCCCACAGCCTCGACGAGATCGCCCCCGGACGGATCTGCCTGACCGTAGCCCCGGGCTTCCTGGCGGTGCGGAGCATCGGGCAGCCCCGGGCGAGCCTCGCCACGATGCGGGAGGCGGTGCTCGACCTCCGCCGCCTCCTGGCGGGGGAACCCGTGGCCTTCGGCTCCACGCCGAGCCGTCTCAGGAACCTCAGTGACCGGCGGATCCCCGTGTACCTGCTCGCCGCGGGGCCCCGCATGGTCGAGCTGGCCGGGGAAGTGGCCGACGGCGCCCTGCTGCTGGTGGGCCTGCACGCGCGCGCGGTGGCCGCCGCGCGGCAACATCTCGAAGCGGGGGCGCGCCGGGCAGGGCGCTCCCTGTCGGGGTTCCACACCATCTTCATCGTGCCGATCGCGCTCGAGGAAAGCCTCGAGGCCGCCCGGCGCTGGCCCCAGCGGTGGTTCGCGCCGGGGCACGCGTGGCTGACCTACCCCAGCGCGTCCAACCTCTACTGGCTGCGCCAGGCCGGCTTCACGCTGCCGGACGAGCCGGCGCCCGAGACCATTTCGGACGAGCTGGCGGCCCGGATCTGCGACGCGTTCGGCCTCTTCGGGCCGCCGGAGCGGTGCCTCGAGGGATTGCTGCAGGCCCGGGAGGAGGCCGGGGTCGAGCACGTCTTCCTCTTCCCGGCCCACACGCTGGAGGGGGGCTACGACATGCCGGTCCGAGAGGTGGAGGCGTTCGCCCGGATCATCCGGCCGCGACTGCCCAGGACCTTGCCATGAACTGGTGCGTTCTGCTCAGCGCCCGCTGGCGTCGTGCCGGCGAACGAAATCGTCGAACGGCCCGGAGATACGCACGACCTCGTTGACCGGCCAGGCACCGCGTCCGATGGCAATGACGAAGAGATCCCCGGCGATGCCGGCGCGGCGCGTCTCCGGGGTGACCGGAGCGAAGCCCAGGCCCCGCGGCGCGTCACCGTCTGTGAAGCGGGCGAACTCGATCCGTTTCCCATCGGGGGTGACTACGAAAATCTGGGCGAGGTGACGGTCCGCCACGAAGAGACGACCGCCCGGGCCTACGCTGATCCCGGCGGGCACGGGCCCGCGGAGCACGAGGCTCGGCGCTCCCTCGCGGCTCACCTTCCAGATCTCGCCCACTCCCTGCTGCCACGGGGCCGCCGCGGTCCCGTCGCTCCCGACCCAGAGGGCGTCCTGGTCATCGGTCGCCAGGACCCGCGGCCGCGTCACGCTCACGTAGCGGGCATCGCGCACGCGCCCGGAGGGATCGAGGCGGACGATGAGACCCTGCTCGCGGTCGGCGACGTAAAGATTCCCCGCCGCATCGACGGCCGCGCCCTCGGGCTGCCTGAGCAAGGGGGGCGCATCTCCCCACGGCGTGCCACCAGCGAACAATTCCGGGCGGCCGTCGAGCAGCCGGTAGAGCACGCCCACCTTCCGATCGCGATCAAACGTGGTGACGAAGACTTCCCGCCCGCCGCGGATCGCCGCCACCTGGGGGTTCGGGAGCGGCGGACCGTGCAGGAAGCGGGCCTCGGTGTCGGGGGTCAGGCGCGCGCCCCCGAGCGGGATGCGATAGATGGGCCAGAGATCTTCGGTCTCGCCGGCGAAGTACCGCCTCCCTGTCCGCGCGAGATAGAGCGCGCCGGCGTGGTCGAAGGCGAGGGTGGACGCCGCAGGAATGCCATGGACGCCTCGCGCGGCGCTCGAATCGAACCCCGCCCCCGTCACATAGACCTGAGCGGTGAACCCGGGCGGCAGCAAGAGCTCCGCGGCCGCCTCGCCGGGGGCTAGCAGCAGCGCGACGACGAACACCGGCCACCAGCCGCGCACCCCGATCGTCACGCGAGGGTTTTCAACCGGCCTTCTTCATCGGACGGCCGCAGCACACCTTCTGCACCGGGGCCGTCTTCCCGCACTTCGCGCACCTGAAGAACGCCACCGCCGGCTCCGCGCTACACGCGCTCCAGGATCGTCGCGATGCCCTGGCCAAAGCCGATGCACATGGTCTGGAGCCCGTAGCGCTTCCCCGTACGCTCCAGCTCGTGGAGGAGGGTCGTCATCAGCTTGGCTCCCGAGCACCCGAGCGGGTGGCCGAGGGCGATGGCCCCGCCGTTCACGTTGACCCGCGCCATGTCGGGATGGAGCTCCCGCTCCCAGGCCAGCACCACCGAGGCGAAGGCCTCATTGATCTCGAAGAGGTCGATCTGGTCGAGGGTCATTCCCGCCTTCTTCAGGACGCGCTGGGTGGCGGGGATGGGGCCGGTCAGCATGATGGTCGGATCCACGCCGGCCAGCGCCGTGGCGACGACCCGGGCGCGGGGCTTGAGGCCGAGCGCCTTGGCCTTGGCCTCCGACATGAGCAGCAGCGCAGCCGCGCCATCGGAGATCTGGCTGGAGTTTGCCGCGGTGATCACGCCGTCGGTCTTGAACGACGGCGCGAGGGAGGCCACCTTCTCCCGGTTCACCGGGACGCGGACACCCTCGTCGGTGTCGAACACGCTCCCGTCCGGGAGCGTCACCGGAACGATCTCGCGCTTGAAGCGCCCCTCGGCGATGGCCCGCCCCGCCTTCTCGTGGCTCTGGGCGGAGAACTCGTCCAGCTCCTCGCGCTTGAGCCCCCACTTCTCGGCGATCAGCTCGGCGGAGAGCCCCTGGGGGATAATGTTGTAGCGCTCGGAGAGCTTCGGGCTGATGGGGCCGTCCCCCGGCCCCTGGCCGTTGGAGCCCATGGGGACCCGGGTCATGTTCTCGACGCCACCAGCGATAACCGTATCGTACTGACCGGCCATCACGCCCATGGCGCAGAAATTGGCCGCCTGCTGCCCCGAGCCGCACATCCGGTCCAGCGTCGTCCCGCACACGTCCAGGGGAAAACCGGCGATCAGGGCGGCGTTGCGGGCGATGTTGAACCCCTGCTCGCCTACCTGGTCCACGCAGCCGACCACCACGTCCTCGACCTCGTTCGGGTCCACCTTGGTCCGCGCTACAACCTCTTTGAGCGCCAGGGCCAGCAGGTCATCCGGGCGGACGCCTGACAGCTTGCCGTTCTTCCTGCCCACCGCCGTCCGCACCGCTCCCACGATCACCGCAGTATTCATGGACGCCTCCCCTTGACTGAACGCTGATTCATCTTAGCACGCGGCGGCGGAGAGGTCGAGGCGCTGGTGGTCGCGGGCAGCCACCGTGCGGATCCCCGTAGCCTGGCTCACCCGGTCGGCCAGCTCCCAGGGCTTGGCCCGCACCATCGTCATCCCGAAATGGGTCAGGATCGCGAGCCGGGGGCGGATGGCCGCGATGAGCCGCTCACAGTCCTCCAGACAGAGGTGAGCCTCGCTCCGGCGGGGGTAGAAAACCACGTTCAGGAGCAGGACGTCGCCCGTGAAGGCCGCTTCCAGCTCGGGGAAGTAGCCCGTGCAGGCGATCATGGACACGCTGAGGCGCGGCCCCACGAGCCGGAGACCGTAGGTTTCCGCCGAGTGCTTGAGGCGCAGCGGCGTCTCGATCCTGACGGCGCCGACCTGGTGGACGCCGCCCTCGGTGAGGACGCCGGTGGCGGCGGCGTACTCGCGCACGTAGCGGAGGATCACCGGGTCGTCCTCATAGGCCTCGCGAGGGGCCAGAACGAGGCCGCGGCGCTTGGTCCCGCCCTCGGTCATGGCCTCGATCATCGCGTTCACGTCGCCGCTGTGGTCGAGGTGCTTGTGGGTCAGGACGATGGCGTCGAGCGACGTCGGGTCGAGGCGGAGCGCCCGGGAGTGGCAGTGGACGAGGGCGCCGGGCCCCGGGTCCACGTGGATGCGGGTGCCGCCCAGTACGGCCCAGAACCCGCCGGAGGCCCGGAGCTGCTTGGCGACGGACATGCGCCCACCCGCGGTGCCGAGGAAGATCAGCTCGTCGGTCAACGAGCGCGCTTGATCTGGTCGGACAGCTTGCAGAAGCCGCAGAGGGTGCCGGTGGTGACCTGGCCGCAGCGGGCGCACTCGTTGAGCGTGACGTCGGCGAGGCGCTCGAAGGCGGGGCGGCCCTTTTCCAGGAAACCGAAGAGGAAATTGTGCTTGGCGCCCGGGGAGACGTCCTCCAGCTGGTTCAGGATCTCCTTGTGCATGAGCGAGGTGGCCCCCTTGGCGAACGGGCACTCGTCCACGATGTAGTCGATCCTCCGGAGGAAGGCGTAGGCCGCCGTCTCCCGCTCTGAGAGGCGATACAGGGGCTTAACCCGGCGAACCAGCTTGGGATGGGTCGAGGGCAGCGCCGGCGACTGGCGAGCCAGCGGCTCGGTCTGCCAGTGCAGGATCGAGCCGAAGAGCGTGGCCGCCTCATCGTCCAGGTTGTGGCCCGTGGCCACGACGGGGAAGCCCTGCTCGAGCGCCGCCTTGTTCATCAGATAGCGCTTCGAGAGCCCGCAGGCCGAGCAGGTCGGCCGGCGCGTGGCGCCCTGGACCTCCGGGATCGCCGCACCGAGGTCCTGCTCGACGGAGACAACCAAGAGCGGGGCGCCGCGCTGGGCGGCGAAGGCCTCGCACTTGGCCCTGGATTCTTTGGAGTAGTCGAAAATCCCGAGGTCCAGGTAGAGACCCGTCGTGGCGTACCCCTCCTGGAGCAGGACGTCCCAGAGCCCCAGGGAGTCCTTCCCGCCGGAGACCGCCACCAGCACGGACTCCTCCCGGGTGAACATCCGGTGCCGCCGCACCGCTTCGCCGACCTGCCTCCTGAAGAACTCGATGAAGTCGGGGGCGCAGAAGGCCGCGTTGTGGCGCCGCAGCTCCAGAACGGCGGTGCCCCCGCATTTCCGGCACTTCATGCGCGGCCTCCCGAGATCACCGGGCGCAGCTCGATCACGTCCTCGTCGCCCACCACCGTGTCGGCCGTGATCATCTCGTCCCCGCGGATGACGAGCACCGTTTCAGGAAGGATTTCGAGCTCCTTGAGAAGCTCCCTCACTCGACGGCGACCGCCCACCTCTACCTCGCGCCGAGGGTTCCGGAGAATCACCTTCATTATTTGACCCTCATCAGCGGCAGCACGCCCTCCAGCTCCCCCTTCATCACGGGGTGCTGGTTGCCGCCGACGGCGCGGGACTTCTTGCTCACCTCCTGTTCGACGTACTCGTAGAGCTCCTGGAGCATCACGATCCCGTCCCGGTTCAGGTCCGCCGCCCCCTTGAGCCCCTGAACGAGATAGTACGTGAAGATCCCGTGCCCCAGCTCCGGCAGCTCGATCGACACCTCCGTCGTCCGCGACGCGGTGACGATCGCCCGACCCTTCGAGCGCGTGAGCCGCTCGAGGAACAGGTCGTCCACATGCGAGGCCCGCGTCCTCTTCGACGTGAACGTGCGCCCGCCCGCCGCTCCGCTGTAACAGGCGTCCAGGAAGGCCACCACCCGCTCCGCCTCGATCCGCGCGAAGATCGTCTGGAGCTCGTCCATCGGCAGCGCCGTGGAGTACAGGTCGTCGGGATCGGCATCGATGGGCACCAGGTACTTGGCCAGGCCGTCCCGCTCGATCCCCCGCGGATCCACCTCGGGCGCCCCGTGGCCCGCGAAGAAGATCACCACGGTATCGTCCTTCTTGGCCGAGCGCGAGAGAAACGTTCCCAGCGCCCACCGTACGTTCCGCAGCGTGGGTTTCTTCTCCGTCTTGTCCGTCAGGAGCAGCACATGCTCCTTCTTGAAGCCCCCGGGCCCGATCAGGGTCTGGTAGATCGCCTCGGCGTCCGGCACCGTGTAGCGCAGCTTGGGAATATCCGGGCTCTCATACCGCCCCGCCCCGATCACCACCGCCCACCGATCGTGCACGGGCGCCGGTGGTGGAGGCGGGGGCACCGCCACGGCCACCTCCTTGGGCTTGTCATAGATGACCGTGCGGATCTCCTGGCGGAGCGTCCCGTCGGGCTCGCTCGCGCTGACCGCGAGGACGTTGGGCCCATCCCGGAGCGTCACCGGCACCGTCACGAGGAGGGAGCGCTGGGGCGCGCGCTCGGCCTGCTGGTGGATCTCCTTGCCGTTCAGCAGCACGCTGACCTTCGCCACGCCCTTGCTCGAGGTGACGACGGCGGCGACGACGCTCGACTCCTGCGCGACCTGGGCCCCGTCCTGGGGGTAGCGGAAGGCGACGGTCAGGGGCACGAGCTTCTCGTAGTGGACCGTGCGGACCTCCTGGTGGATCCGCCCGTCGGCCTCGGTGGCGGTGATGACCAGGATGTTCTGCCCCTCCCGGAGTTTCAGGGGGAGATTCACCGCCAGGGCCGGCTGGGGCGCTCTCTCCTGCTGGCGCGAGACCTCCACGCCGTTCAGCGTGATTGCCACTCGGCTGATCCCCTTGCCGCCCGACACCAGCCCCGCCAGCGCGACCGTCTCCTGCTCCACGCGGGCCTGATCCCGGGGCGAGGAGACGGTCACCTGCAACGGCGGCAGCGCCGCGACCGGAGGTGGCGCGGGCGCCGGGGCGGCCGGGGCGGGCACCGACGGTGGCGCCGGTTTGGCGATGACCGTCGGCGGCACCGCGGGAGCCGGGGCGGGCGCCACCTTGGGCAGTTCGGGCTCGGGAGGCTTCACCGGTCTTGCTGGAGACGGCGGCGGAGCGACGGGCTGCTCCGGTGGCTTGGCTGGCGCTGAAGGCGGGGCCGGGGCGGGCGTGGCCGCCACCGCGGGAGGCGGGGCCGGGATAGCCGGCTTGAGCACCGGGGCCGGAGGCGGCGCCGGGGCCGGCGGTGCGGGCTTGTCGTAGAAGAGCGTCCGGGCCTCCTGGCGCGTTTCGCCTCCCGCCTCGAGGGCCGTGACGATCAGGACGTTCTTGCCCTCGCGCAGCTTCAGCGGGAGACTGAGTGGCCGTTCCTTCTGGGGCTTCGCCCGCTCGTCGAAGGCGGCGACTTCCTCCCCGTTGAGGGTCACCGTGATGCGCTCCACCCACTTGCCTGTCGTGACCTTGCCGGTAACCTCGACCTCTTCCATGGTGACGCGCGCCTGGTCCTTGGGCTCCAGAAGGGCAACCTGGAGCGAGACCGCCTCGGGCCGGTCAACGGCGACGACCTGGAAGTCGATCGAGCCGAGATTCTTGCTATCGGCCTTCACCAGTTGCCGAAGCTCGGGAGCGTACCAGAATTCGAACTCTCGCTTGTCTTGCTCCAGCGCCGGCGGCCCGCCTGGGATGCTCTTGGACCAGTATCCGTAGTACTTTGGCCGGTCCTGATATCGCGCCTCTCTCTCGCCGGTCCCCTCGATCACGAAGGCGATCCGGAAGGCCTTGAACGTGCCGGCGGGGGTCTCGACGTCCTCGTAGGCCTCGACCTTCCAGGTTGCGGTGCCCTTGAATTCGCTCGGGCCGTAGCTGTAGGGAGATCGCCAGGTCGACTTGCTTTTCCCCCGCTTGCCGACTTCCAGCGGCCAGGCCAGCTTCGGCGGCGGGTCGAACTCGAGCAACACGCGACCGTACCTCACGACCTTCGCCACCATCAGGTCTTTGGTGAGGTGGACCTCCCGGCTTTCGCCGGAAGAAAAGATGTAGAGGTCGTTGTCGATCCTGATGAGGTCAAAGGCGCCGTCATTCCGGACCCACTTCTCGCCGAGGGTGTAGGTCGGCCGCTCGGCCTTCGGTTTCTGGGCGCCGGCCGGCGACGCGGCGACCAAGACGACCGCGCATGCGACCAGGAGCATCAGGGCGTCGCGCACGGGTCTCATCGCTGCACCTTCACCAGCGGGAGGACGCCTTCGAGCTCTCCCTTCATCACCGGGTGCTGGCTGCCTCCCACCGCCCGCGACTTCTGCGTCACCTGCTGCTCCACATACTCGTACAGCTCCTGCAGCGACACGATCCCGTCCCGGTTCAGGTCGGCTGCTCCCTTCAGCCCCTGGACGAGGTAATACGTGAAGATCCCGTGCCCCAGCTCCGGCAGCTCGATGGACACTTCCGCCGGCCGCGACGCGGTGATGATGGCGCGGCCCTTGGAGCGCGTCAGCCGCTCCAGGAAGAGGTCGTCCACGTGCGAGGCCCGCGTCCTCTTCGACGTGAACGTCCGCCCCCCCGCCGCACCGCTGTAGCAGGCGTCCAGGAAGGCCACCACCCGCTCCGCCTCGATCCGGCCGAAGACCGTTTGGAGCTCGTCCATCTGAAAGGCCGTGGCGTACAGGTCGTCCGGGTCCGCATCGATAGGGACGAGGTACTTGGCGAGCCCGTCTCGCTCGATCCCCCGCGGGTCCACCTCGGGCGCCCCGTGCCCCGCGAAGAAGATCAGCACCGTGTCGTCCTTCTTCGCCGACCGCGCCAGGAACGTGCCCAGCGCCCACCGGATGTTCCTGAACGTCGGCTTCTTCTCGGTCTTGTCCGTGAGGAGGAGCACATGCTCCTTCTTGAAGCCCGCCGGCCCGGTCAGGACCTGATAGATCGCTTCGGCATCCGGCACCGTATAGCGCAGCCTGGGAATGTCGGGGCTCTCGTAGCGCCCCACTCCGATGATCACGGCCCAGCGGTCCCGCGTGACCGGCGGCGGCGCCGGAGGCGGTGGAGGTACCGCGACGGCGACCATGGGCTTGTCGTAGATGACCGTACGGACCTCCTGGAGGACGGTCCCGTCGGGCTCGGCGGCGCTCACGGCGACGGCATTGGCGCCCTCCCGCAGCGTCACCGGCACGGTCACGAGCACGGACTTCAGGGGTGCGCGCTCGCTCTGCTGGTGGACCTCCTTCCCGTTCAGCGTCACGCTGACCCTGGCCACCCCTTTGCTCGAGGTGACCACGGCGGCCACCACGCTGGCCTCTTCGCCCACGCGCGACCGGTCCTCGGGGTAGCGGAAGGCCACTGTCAGGGGGACAAGCCTGTCGTAGTGGACGGTGCGGACTTCCTGGTGGACCGCGCCCCGCGCGTCGGTGGCGGTCACGACGAGCGTGTTCACCCCCTCCTGGAGCTTGAGCGGAAGATTCACCGCCACGGCCGGCTGGGGCGTGGCCTCGATCTGGCGGGCGACCTCCACGCCGTTGAGGGTGACGACCACCCGGCTGACCCCGTGACCGCCCGACGCCAGCCCCGCCAGGGCGAGGCTGTCTCGCTCCACGCGCGCCTGGTCCCGCGGAGAGGAGAGCGCCACCTGGAGCGGAGGCGGGGATGCAACGGTCGGTGGCGTCGGAGCCGCCGGCGCGGCTGGGGCCGGCGCGGGCGTCCGGGTGGGCGCAGGGACCGCAGGAGCGGGTGGCGCCGGCTTGTCGTAGAAGAGCGTCCGGGCCTCCTGGCGCGTGGTTCCCTCCGGATCGGAGGCGGTGACGAGGAGAACGTTTCTCCCCTCACTGAGGCGGATCGGGACCTTGAGCGCCATCTCGGGTTTGGGTCCCGTCTTGTCTTCCTGGCGGGCGACCTCGCGGCCATTGAGGGCGAACGTCACCCGGACCACCCCCTTGCCGCCGGTCACCTTGCCCGCCACGACGACCTCCTCCGCCGCGACGCGGGTCTGGTCCTTCGGCTCCTGGAGCGCCACCTGGAGCGGCGCCGTTCCAGGTTGGTCAATGGCAACGACCTGGAAGGCCAGCGTCCCGACCAGGTCATGGCCCTCTGCCTTCACGAGCTGCCGAGCTTCCGGGGCGTACCAGGTCTGCAACTCCCAGCGCAGCCGCGTGGACATCGTCTCAGCCGGGACAATCAACAGGGAAACCCGAAAGGCTTTGAACGTGCCAGCGGCCGTCTGGACGTCCT
Source organism: Candidatus Rokubacteria bacterium CSP1-6 (assembly GCA_001443385.1). Lineage (GTDB taxonomy): Bacteria > Methylomirabilota > Methylomirabilia > Rokubacteriales > CSP1-6 > CSP1-6. The sequence goes on along the minus strand of LDXP01000042.1, from coordinate 4,640 downwards.
CATACGCTTCGACCTTCCAGGTGAACGCAGCAGCTACCCCTCCCGGCCGCCAGAAATAGACAGCGCCATGCGCCGACGGGGCACGGATGCTCGACCATTTCCCCATGCTCGTCTTCCACTTCCCGACTTCCAGCGGCCAGGTCAACCGCGGCGGCGGGTCGAATTCCATCTCCGTCTTGCCGTCCTTCACGACCTTCGCCACCATGAGGTCCTTGCTGAGGTGGATCTCCCGGCCGGGGCCGGCGGAGAAGACGTAAAGATCTTTCTCGATCCTAACCAGATCGTACGCCCCATCCTGGCGGATCCACTTCTCGCCCAGGGCGTACGTTGGCCGCTCAGCGCGCGGCTTCTGGGCGAGGGCAGGCTGAGCCCACGCGGTCAGGGCACCGAGGGCGAGGAAGAGGGCGGCGAGTCGCTGCATGGCCGTCAGCCTCGCGGAAAGCCTGGGGCGGCCTTGACGGCCCGGAGCTGCTGGAGGTGGTCCGCGTCGTGCCGCGCCTGGAGCATCCACCACTGAGCGAGGTTCAGCTCCCCGAGCGCGAAGTGTTTCCAGGTGAGGGCGCGGGCATCCACCGAGGCCAGCCGCTCCATGGACTGGCGGCTCCGCTCGCGCATGGACTTGATGTCCGCCAAGAGCTGGGCGATGGGATGCCCTTTCTCGGGCCTGACCACCGGCGGCGCCTCCATCGGGCCGGGCGTCGGCGAAGGGAGCGGCGCGAACGCCTTCAGGTCCGACGGGTACGGGGCGAGCTTGCCCGCCGCGTCGGCTTCCTTGATCAGCTTGGAGGTGAGCTTGCCGGTGTTGATCTCGGCCAGCGTGAGGTGATGGAGAATCTCCCCCACCGACCAGTCCGTGTCGCTCGGACGCCAGTCGGCCTGCGCCTGGGAAAGCCCCTCGGTCTCCTTCAGGACCTTCTCGCGCACCGTTTGGAGCTCGTTCCAGAGGGTCTCCACCGCCGGGGACAGTGCCATCGCGCAAGCCTCCTCTTGGTAGGAGGATTATAGCCGGGGGGGGTTGCCGGGGTCTAGTTAGTTAGTTAGGAAGTACAGGGCTCCCTCTTCCCTCTGCCAGTCGGGCGTGATAGAGTCCCGCCGATGCTCGAAGTCCGCGAGCTCAGAAAAGAATTCCAGCCGCTCTCGGGCCAGCCCGTCGTGGCGCTCGGGAGCGTTTCCTTCAGGGTCGAGAGCGGACAGTTCGTCTCGATCGTCGGCCCGTCCGGCTGCGGCAAGTCCACTCTCCTCCAGTGCATCGCGGGGCTCTCCCGTCCCTCGGCCGGGCGGGTGCTCCTGCACGGCCGCGAGGTCACCGGCCCGCCGGAGGGGCTCATCCTCCTCTTCCAGGAGTACAACAAGTCTCTGATGGCCTGGCGCTCGGTGCTGAGAAACGTGCGCTTCGGCCTGGAGAACCGCGCCGGGATGAGCCGGGTGGAGATGGACGCCGAGGCGCGGCGGTACATCGAGCTGGTGGGCCTGAAGGGGTTCGAGGCGCACTATCCCTGGGAGCTCTCGGGCGGCATGCAGCAGCGCGTCGCGATTGCCCGCGCCCTGGTCCGGCGGCCCGAGGTGATGCTGATGGACGAGCCGTTCGGCTCGCTCGACGCGCTGACGCGGATCGAGCTGGAGGACGCCCTGCTCCGCCTGTGGGAGTCCCTCCGCGCGACGATCCTCTTCGTCACCCACGACATCGAAGAGGCGGTCTACCTCTCGGACCGGGCCTACGTGCTGTCCTGCCGGCCGGCCCAGGTGATCGAGGAGATCGAGGTGAAGCTCGAGCGTCCCCGGAACCAGCTCACGACCCGGGAGGACCCGCGCTTCATCCAGGCCCGCCGCCACATCTTCGAGCTGATCTCGAAGGAGATGGCGAAGGGGTAACCCCGATGGCGCGCTTTCCCGGGAAGGGGCTCGCCGTCCTGCTGGGATGCCTGGTCCTCTGGGAAGTCCTGGCCCGTCAGTCCGGCGCGTTAGCTCTCTATTTCCCGCCAGCCTCCCAGGTGCTCGCGACCCTCGCCGCGATCCTCGGCAACGGCGAGCTGCTCGACCACATCGCCGCGAGCCTCTTGCGCTTCGCTGAGGGGTACGCGCTGGCCGCCGCGCTGGCGGTGAGCGCCGGCCTTTGCTTCGGCCTCTGGCGCCCCCTCTACGCGCTCTTCGAGCCGCTGATCGAGTTGCTCCGCCCCATGCCGTCGCCCGCGACGATCCCGATCGCCATCCTCTTCCTCGGCATCGGCGACCAGATGAAGGTGGCGGTGACCGTCTACGCGTGCTTTTGGCCGATCCTCCTCAACACCATCGACGGCGTGCGCGCCATCGACCCGGTGCTGATGAACACGGCCGCGACCTTCCGGCTCGGCCCGTGGGAGCGCTTCAGGAAGGTCGTGCTCCCCGCCGCCTCGCCGCAGATCGTCACGGGCCTCCGGGTGTCGCTGGCCATTGCGCTGATCCTTGTGACGACCTCCGAGATGGTCGTCTCGAACGACGGCCTGGGGTTCTACATCCTGGACCGCCAGCGCTCGTTCCAGATCCCGGAGATGTACGCCGCCATCGTGGCGCTGGCGATGATCGGCTACGGGCTGAACCGGCTCTTCCTGACCCTGGACGGGTGGGCCATGGCCTGGCACAAAGGCCTCACCCGCAAAGAAGAGATTCTATGAGCCATCTCTGGGGATCGCGCTGGAGCGGGTTCGGCTTTCTTCTCCTGCTCGTGCTGGTCTGGGAGGCCGCGGGACGCTACGGCTGGATCCACAAGCTCTTCTTCCCCCCCGCCACCAAGATCCTCGCCTCGTTCTTCCAGATCGTCGCCTCCGGGGAGGTCCTGGGTCACGTCGGCGTGAGTCTCTGGCGGGCCGGGCTCGGCTACGGGCTGGCGGCCCTCGTCGCCATCACGCTGGGGGTGCTGATGGGCTACTGGCGCGTGGCGTACGAGTCGCTCGAGGTCGTCGTGGAGCTCCTGCGGGCGGTTCCGCCGCCCGCCATCATTCCGGTCGCCATCGTGTTCCTGGGGATCGGCGACCAGATGAAGGTCTTCATCATCCTCTTCTCCTGCGCCTTTCCGATCCTCGTGAACACGATGGACGGCGTGCGGAGCGTGGACCCCGTCCTCGTCCGGACGGCCCGCACCTTCGGCCTGCGCCAAGGCGCCCTCCTGTGGAAGGTGGTGCTGCCGGCGGCCTCCCCCTTCATCATGACCGGCCTCCGGATCGCGCTGGCCATCGCCCTGATCCTGGTCGTGATCTCTGAGATGGTGGGCGCCACCTCCGGGATCGGCTATTTCATCCTCGATTCCCAGCGCTCCTTCAGGATCCCCCAGATGTACGCCGGCATGCTCGTCCTCGCGCTGCTGGGCTACACTCTCAACCGCGGCTTCCTGCTGGTGGACGCCCGCCTCATGGCCTGGCACAAGGGGCTCACCGCCCGGCAGCGGTAAGGCAAAGCGGGGAATTGAATCCCTCGGAGGCCGCTTGACATCATGTCTGCGGTGACCTAGAATCTTCGCGAATTCCGACTCGTTCATTCGGGGAGGTCATATGTCCCCCTCGCGCGGTTCGCTTCAACAGGAGAAACACGAGCGTTCCGAAATTGGGCCACTGGAGGGAGGCAACTATGCACTTCCGACTTATGGTTCTCGGCGTGCTTGTTCTGGCAGGTACCGCGCATGCCCAATCTTTTGGCCCCGCAACCTATGCCCTGAGGGATACGTGGACATTCAGCGACGGCAGGACAATCCAAGTGGCCAAGGTCGAGGAGAACGGGGTTCAGATGGCTGGCATCCTCCGGACATGCCCAGATTGCATCTACCACTACGACAAGAACCTCACTGTCCTAAACGTCACGCATCCTGATGGGAAGCCCATCGACCTAACACAACACGGATTCATTCCGCTAGGTGGAGAGTGGAAGTTTTACGACTTCCCGCTGGAAGCAAAAAAGACGTGGCGGATTACTCCGCAGGGGTGGTTTCGAGGTACTCCGATCAAATATACCATCGACATCAACGTGCTGGCATACGAGGATGTCAAAACGAAGGCTGGAACATTCAAAGCGTTCAAGATTCATCGGGCGTGGACAGTTCATGGGCGCTCCGGGGATTCTCGCTGGACCGATGAGACTTGGTTTTCGCCAGACGTCAAATTCCTCGTAAGATTCACGACGACAAGCTCAGCCCCAGGTATCCAGAATTTCGAGCTGGTTTCCTACACCGTGAAATAAGGCCGCGGATCAACAGACCAAAGGGCCCGGAACATCCCCCCCGGCCCTTCGGAATGCAACGTCGGCGCGGCAGCTAGGCGGTCGCGTACTTCGAGATAACCTCGGCCGGTGGGAATTTCTTCTCGATCAGTTTGTCCTAAAACGCCACGTCGATCATCGGCCGGAGGTCGGACCCCAAGAAAACTTTTGATAGGCGCCCTTTTTCGAAATTATGTTCGGATTCGTCGAGTAAGGGCCGGGGGAATTCCCCGGCCCCTCGTGAGAGCGACCCCGCGCCTGGCTACACCAGGGCCAGCGGGGAAATGACCTGGCGCGGCGGGAATTTCCTGTCAATGAGCTTGTACTGGAGGGACACGTCCATCATTGGCTGGAGATCAGACGGCAGGATCTGCTTCTCGAAGGCCGGTATGACCATCTCCTTCAGGAGCTCCGGC